>JASEFU010000005.1 GCA_030018455.1 Dehalococcoidia bacterium | reverse complement strand
CCCCGAGATGGTCGTCAGTCCCGCCTTCGACGTAAACAAGGACGGAGTGATGAGCCCGCTCGACGCCGTGCTTGTGGCGCTGAACTCCAGCCTCGTCGAGCCGCCGGGGGAGTGTAATTGCCGGTGATCCCGGCAGTAGGCCAAGCCGCCGGCCGTTCCGGAAGAAACGAAGAACCCCCAAACAGGGGGTTCTTGCTTGTCCGGTCGAGGTTGCCGCTACGGGCGGACGCCGATGAGCTTGGCCAGCTTGAGCGTATTGAACAACGCCAGCGATACGTACCACTTCACCCGCGTGCGGGTCGCGTCCTTCGTCTCCAGGCTGCCTACGCGCTCCACCTGCAGCCCTCCCGGCGACGTCAGCCCCGCCAACGCCCCCTCGCCGAGCTGCACGGCGTACACCGTCGAGCAGTCGTTGCTCGTTCCCACCGTTTTCGCGTCCGATATCCAGTCGCAGATGCCGATGGGGATGCCGTCGTAGAACTGCACCATCTGCCCGAACTCATTGCGGTCCGTCTCCAGGAAGCCGCCGGAGGCGCGGGCCAGGTTGTTCAGCGTGCGGCGCGTCCGCTTGCTCATCAGCAGCACGTCCGGCTTGCCGCCCTTGATGAGATCGACCAGCTCGTCGAGCTTTGCCAGGGTGAGGGTGGCGCCGTTCGCGCCCATGCTCGCCGTCTGGCCGCTCTCGCACAGCTTGTCGATGCCGTCGAACGCCTTCGCGTCGACGGACATGTCGCCGTTAATGAACGTATCCTCGAACTTCTGCTGCACGGCCTTCGCCTTGAGCTGGACGACCGCCGCCTCGAGGTCCTGGAGGTTGCTCCGCGTTGCAACGAGGAAGTTGTCGATGTCGGCGTCGCCGCCCACGATCTTGAGCGTCGCCGTCACCTGCGAGAACGTGGGCGTGCTCTCGCTCCAGGTATCGCCCACATCATAGAAGGCGGCGCTGGCGGCGGCGTTCTCGCGGTTGTAGGTGAGGCCGTTCCCCACGATCTCGATAAACGGCAGGAGTTGCAGTATCGGGCTGTCCTTAATGATCGTCTCGATGACGCCGGTCAGGAGCACGTCGTTGGACAGCTTCGATGCTTCGGCAAGTGTGAGTGCCAAGGTTGGACCTCCTCCTAGAATCTACGGGCGGACGACTTGTTGTGAGGGCGATACTACTTTCGGCTGAGCCCAAGTCGGATCTTCTCGATGGCGCTGAGGGCGGAGAAATCAGGCGCTGTGCGCGCTGGCGATCCCGCAGGCACGCGGCCCGCCTGCGCGTGCGACTCCAGCCGCTCGCGTATATGGAGCACCGTCTGCCGCGCCTTCTCCAGCGACGCCTCGATCTCCTCAATCGACTCCCCCTGCACCATTTCCTCGGGGAGTTCGGGGGCCGCCGCCAGGAGCACCTGTCGGTACTTCGAGGCGGCGGCCTGGAGGCGGGCGTGAAGTTCGCCGTTCTCGTTGCGCGCCGCGGAAAGCTCCTCGTCCAGGCCGCTGATTTGCTCACGGCACGATGCCAGCTCCTCCTGCGCCCCCGCGAGCTCGCGGCGCATCTTTTCCGTGATCTCCTGAAAGTGCAGCGCCCGCGCCTCGCTGTCGGCGGCCGCCGCCTGCAGACGTTCGATCTCCGCCTGCGCTTCAGTCAGTCTCTCCTCGATCTCCGGGCGTTCCGGTTCCGTGTCCTGCATCTCGCACCCCCACAACGTAAGTGGACGACGAGAGGATAGAACACATGTGCTGCGCCGTCAACTGGCTTCTGTCACCTATCGAACCCCGACCGGCTTTTGCGCTATCATTCGGGTTGCCCGCCGGAGGGCAAGATGGCAAAGGCAACCGAGACCGCACACACCCGGGAAGCGGCGGCAGCCCCCTTACGCGCCGCCCTCGCCGCCGTTCGCCCTCACCTGAAGTGCGCCGCCGTCATCTTCGCGGTCGCCCTGGCGGCACGCATCTTCTGGGTCGTCTACGTGCCCGCGGACCCCACTGATCTCCAAACGATGGACGACACCATCTTCTACCACGGCTCCGCGACCTCACTCGCCGAAGGGAAGGGCTACCTGAACCCATGGGTCGGCTATCACACAGCGCAGTGGCCCCCGGGCTACAGCTTTCTGCTCGCCGCCGTCTACTGGTTGCCCGGCCCGGACGTGCCCGCCGCGTGGTCGACCAACATACTGCTGGGAACGCTGACGTGCGTCGCTCTCTACTGGCTGGGGGTCCTCGTCGCCGGGCAGAGGGCGGGAGCGTTGGCGGGGTTCATCTTCGCCGTCTTCCCTGGCCACGTCTTCTTCTCGACACTGGTCATGTCGGAGAGCCTGTTCGTACTGATCGTCGTCATCGCCATGGCGCTGCTGGCGCTGTCGCTGAGGGGTGAAGAGCCCGGCGTGCCACTCCTCCTACTGATTGGGGCCGCGCTCGCCGCCGCCGCCCTTGTGCGCGGGCAAGGCCTCTTTATGCTGGTCGTCGCCTTCCTGCTGTGGGGTATCGCCGGCGGCGACTGGGCGAAGGCCCTGCGGCGGACTGCCGTTGTAACCGTGACGGCGCTCGCGCTCATCATGCCCTGGACGATACGCAACTACGTGGCGATGGACGCCTTTGTCTTCATCAGCACCAACGATGGCGGCAACCTGTTCATGGGCCACAACGAGAATTCCAATGGCCGCTTCAACGCCAGCGACACGTGGATCGGAAGTTGGGCCGAGCACCTGTCGTGGGAGGAGCGGGAGGTGGAGACGAGCAACGTAGCGCTGCGCGAAGGGCTGAAGTTCATGTTCACCCACCCCTGGCGCGAAGCGCAGCTTTCTGCCACGAAGATACGGGCGCTGTACGAGGACGATGAGGACGCGCTGCGCTGGATCCACCATCCCGACATCAGCCGCCCCGTTCCTTTTCTCAAAGTCATCTCCGACGTGGCGAACGCGTACTATTTTGCCGCGATCGCCGCTGCCGGGCTTGGTCTCCTTTGTTGGTCACGCCGGCCCCAAGGTCTCCTCCTGCTCCCGCTCCTCATCGTCGCCGTGTTCACAGCGGGGCAGCTCCTGTTCTTTGCCACGTCCCGCTTCCACCTGCCGATGCTGCCGTCGTTCGCATTGCTCGCCGCCACAGGGCTGGTGTGGGCGGTGCCGGAAGCGAGAAGCCGGCTACGTTCTCGTCGATGTCGGTGAGCGCCAGGGCCGTCAACGGGAACGAACGCGAGGCGTCGTTTGCGGACGATGACGGCGGCTACCTCCGCCTCGCCGCATCTGAGTACTACCGCCTCAGCCCCTTGTGCTAGACTAAGGCGGTCGGGCATTCCGGTTGACAGTGCCCCGCATTAGGATTTATGTTCTCTCAAGACGCGCGAAGCGCGCAGGCGTTGAGGGCTAGCGGCTGAGAAGGCGGATTGGGGTGCAACGGACGCCGCCCATTGAAGTGCGCCGTCAATTGAGACGTGAGGTGGGTTTCGGTTGCCCGATCCCCGGCTGCGGCAACCCCTATCTGCGTTGGCACCACTTCGACCCCCCTTGGCGAGATGAAAAGCATCACCGACCTGCGGGCATGATAGCATTGTGTGCGGAGCACCACGCCAAGGCCGATGCGGGCGCTTACTCTCGAGAACAGCTTCACGAATTCAAGAGGGCCGCACGGAAAGGAAACAAACAGATCGAAGGCCGGTTCGACTGGCTGCGGCGAGACCTTTTGATGGTGGTGGGAGGGAACTTCTTCCACAATACCCCCGTTGCGATAGAGGCCAAGGGGAAGCCAATTATCTGGTTCACACGCGATGATGCAGCACACCTGCTGGTGAACGTTCGAATGATCACAGTGTCCGGACAACCTCGATGTCGTATTGAGGAAAGCTACTGGATATCTCCTAGCCTCCCTGAGGACCTGGAATGCCCTCCCTCCGGCAAGATCCTGCGGGTTAGCTACGCTAATGGAGACTACCTGGCAATCGAATTCTTCGAGATGCAATCGGCGGAAGACTTGGTGCTCCGCTATCCGATGGCTTCCCCACGTGGGTGGCCGCTTTCCTTTCCCATTACGGCCGTAGAAATCGCGGAAACCGTTGGGGGAACAGAATACAGGTTCGACTCCTCAAGTCTCTGTCTCCCGCGCGGAAACGTGGTCAGGGCATGTTTCTTCGAGGGCTGCCGGGCAGGAATTTCTATCTCCTAGCTCCCAAAACCGTTCGGGACGGTCCTAGATCATCATATGTTCCTCCTGGCAGCGGCGGAGCTCTTCGTCCGGGTCTTCGACCCCCAGCTCCGCGGCAGCCCGTCGCCGCGAGTGTATCCCCGACGCTACCAGCCGCACTTCGTCCTCCACCAGACGGCTGCGGTCCTGCGGCAGCACCGGCCCCCACACCATCCGCGTCCGGTAGGGCGCGTAGTTCACCCCCGTGAACTGCTCCAGGATGCGCAATATCATCTCGTTGCGCCGGCGATAGGCGGCCGAGCGGATCAGACGCTTTCGCTGCACCTTCTTCAGCAGCGGGTCCATCTCCACGCTCAGCGCCACCCCCGATAATCCCTGCCGGTTCTCGCCGAACGCCGTCCGCGGCGACTCCCCCAGGTCGTGCAGCGTGCGGTATATGAGGTCGACGTAGTCGACGTGCAGCTTGACGCCGCCGCCCTGCAACAGGTCGAGCAGGTACGCCCGCGCCCGCTCCGGCAGCTCCCACACCGCGCCGGGCTGGACGGCGATGTCCTGCGACTCGCCCACGTTCTCGAGCACGGCGATGGGGTTGCCCGAAAGCTCGAGGATCATCGAGAGCTGCGACAGCGCCCGGTTGAGCTCGCGCGACGACTCCTTGATCGCGGCCACGTCGGACACGCCCCAGAACCGTTTCGGCTCGCGCAGGTTGGGGTAGATGACGAACGGAATGAAGCCGTACGGGTTCGCCTTCCGCTCGATGGGCGCGTTGTCGACCCACAGCTCGAACTCCGCGTCCGTCCACACCTCGACGACCTCCGACCCCTTCGCCCGCATGCGCGCCTTCGACGGCGCGACGTTGTACAGCATCTCGACCTCTTCCGGCGAGAGCGTGTAGCGGCTCGCGACTCGCCACACGCGCGAGACATCGTCGCCCAGCCACCAGACGTAGATGCCCTGCACGTCGGGCGCCGACACGCGGACGCGCCTCTCCGCCGTGTCCCACGTCACCTTGAACGCGCCGTCGCCGAGGACCGCGGCGTCGATCTCCGTATCGAAGTCGAGCTGCGCGAGCTGGTTCGCCTCGTACACCTCGGCGAGCGCCCTCTCGGCGAGGCGGGCGCGCTCCTGCTCCCCCTCCGAGCCGTCCACGGGGTCGACGGCGAAGGTCGTGCCGCTCATCAGGTAGGAGGTCGTCTTCTCGATAAGCGCCTTGGCGTAGTTGAAGACGAGGCGCCGCTCACGACGGCTCCGCCGCGAGTCCGCCCACTGCTCGCCCTCGTAGAACGCGAGGTTCTCGGCGTAGGCGCGCAGGCGGGGCGCGTCCATCCGCGCTATCTGTTGGGGGATCGTGAGGTTGGTCATCGGGAAGCTCCTATCGATTCAGAAGAGTTGCCGACAGCCGGCGAAGGGGCCGCCCTCGGCCGGGGTGACGTCTCCCTGTTCGCACGCTTGAGGACGCGGAAGACCGTCCGCCGCGACACGCCGAAGCGACGCGCCAGGGCGTTAACAGGCAGCCGCTCGCGGTAACGCAGCCGCACGATCTCGCTATCGCGGCCGCGGTTGCGGATGTGACGCACGCCGCCCGGGTGATCGTAGCGACAGTACGGCAGCGGGCAGTTCAGGCATGAGGGCGAAAGCTCGCAGCCCTCATCGCGGTACTGAATGTTCTCCGGCAGCGCGTCCTCCCGTATCAGCCGGAGACCCTTCGGTTCACCTTCGTTCGGTTCGTTTCTCATAACATCCGGCAGCCTCATCCTAGTCACTCTCCCGCAATCTCCCGCGGGCGGCGCGAGGCGCGCTCGCCGCCCCCGCTTCTACCGTAAGCGCTAAACTCATCAGGTAATCGTCGTGCCCTTCCTGCGGGTCGACGAAGAAGTTCATCGTCTGGTTCGCGCGGTAAGCGACCCGCGCCCGTTCCGCCTGGCGCCAGAACTCGCGGTACTCGTCCGAGCCGTCGGCAGCGTACACCTTCAGCCGTCCGCCGTTGACCGCGGCGAGCAGGTTGTAGCCGAGACGCGACTTGCTCTCGGCGGTAAAGCGGAACGGCCGCGCGACCCGGCTGCCGAGCGCGGAGACGAGCACGCGCGCCGCCGCTTCGCCGAGCCCTGTCGCGTCGACGGCGACGGCGCGCACGCGCCACACGTCCTTCAGCAAGTCGATGAGGCGGGCGTAGAGGAGGTCGTGTGGTTCGTCGGTCCAAGCGAGATGCTCGACGACTTCGAGGCGCGGCTCCTGCACGAGGGCGCCCGCCGGCGCAGCGACTGCCCGGGCGATGGTGAGGACGCTCGCATCACGAGTGGAAGGACTCGGGGGCGGGCCCACCTCCAGGGCCTGCCTGGCGGCTGACAGGCTCTCGCCCGCGAGGTCGAGCCCGGCAACGTACGTCTCTCCCGGCCGCGGCTGCGCCTGACGGACGTGGTCGCCCTGGAGCTGGGCGCACTGCTGTCGGCTGAACAGACGTCCACCGCCGCCAATCGTCGTCAGGCAGTACTGCGTCAGGAACAGCGGGTGCTTCTCGCCCAGCCGCTCGCGCTCCGACTCCACGTAGCGGGCGTACGCCGGGTTGTACCTCGCGACCGTCTCCCAGTCAAAGCGGAAGTGGCGTTTCACCCCGTCGCGGCGCTCCAACTCCAGGTTCGCCTGCTTCGCGCGTTCGAGCAGCGTCCGCTCGTCCCACGCCGTGCCGTAGAGCACCGTCGTCGCCCCCGTTGTCGACGCCATGGGGCGGAACTCCTTGTCGAACTTTTCGATGTCGACGTCCTGCGCCTCGTCGACCTCCAGCAGAGTGTGCGCCGTATGGCCGACGACGTTCGCCTGCGGGTCCGCCGAGAGAAAGAGCTGTCGCGCCCGTCCCAGGCGTATCGCGCGGCCCTCCTCGCGGGCGCACAGCGCGCCCAGGCCCGCCTCCTGGAGGCGCGACCACAGCCGTCGCATGCTGATGCCGCACTGGGGGTTGAACGTGGGCGCGCACTTCACCGCGTCGACGGGACGGAACATGTTCATCATCAGCAGGAACGCCTCGATCTGCGCCGAAAGCTCGTTCTTGCCCCCCTGCCGCGCGATCTCGACCGTGATCGTCAGCCCGCGGCCGTTCATCACGCTATCGAGAATGGCGCGCCCGGCCTCGACCTGGTAGGCCCGCAACCGGCGGCGTATCCCCGCCCGCGTCCCATCGACGCCGCTCTCCGCTTTCACTGCAACATCCTCAGCACTAGCTGCGTGATCACCACGCCGACGATGAGAAAGATGAGGCCGTTTACCCGGCCCTTGAGCTCGTTCAACTGCTGCTCCAGGTTGCGCAGACGCTCCTCCACCACAGCCTGGAACGCGGCGGCGGCGCTACGGCTGCGGCCCGTCCGCGTCGCGCGACGCCGTGGCCTCGCCGCTTCAGTTGCCGTTTCCTCCGTCGTCACCGAAAGCCTCCGGGTAAAGCGGCCCGCCGATCTCCTCGAGCGTCCGCCGCAAGCTCTCCGAGAGCGCCGTCTTGTCGTCCTTGTTGAGCTGGTAGCGCGCCGAGAGCGTTTTGACCAGCAGCTCGATCCCCCTCAGCATCAGCGTCAGGTTCTGCGGGTGCTGCTCCAGCGCCGACCGCAGCCGCAGCCGGATGAGCGCTATCTCCTCGTCCAGCCCCTCGACCTGCTTAGCCGCCGGCAACCCCTCGCGTTCGGCCTCTGTGAGCGCGCCGTCGTAGAAGCCCTTTACAGGCGCCGGACAACGACGTCGCCGCCGTCTGCCGCGGACTTCACCTCCGCCCACGACGCAGTGTCCCCTCCAGCACCTCCAGCAGCCCTTCGAGCGCGTCCGGTGGTAGCTTCGCGGCGGCCTCCGCCACGCCCAGCAGCAGATAGAGCGCGACCAGCCCCCAATCGTTGCGTCCGACGGCAAGAGCGAGCGCCGACATCTCTTCTCCTCCTAGCGCCGGCCCCGCTGCCTGACGATAAGCGCGGCGATGAAGGCGACCCCCGCCAGCAGCAGCGTCCGCGCCGGCAGCCACAGCGATGGCGATATCACGAGCGCGTCGGAGCCGGAGCGGTGGGCCGCGTACAGCCCGAGAAACGACAGGCTTTCCACCAGCACCGCCGCGTTGATCACCGCGAGCGCCGCCGCTCCCGCGCGCCGCCGCGCCGCCGTACCGCCGTCGAGACAGTAGCCGGCGAAGTACGCGGCGTTGAAGCCGGCGCAAACAAGGGTAAAGATTCCCTGGGTCAGCAGAATGGTGTCTACCACGAGCGCTGGTCCTGAGGAAGTGGACTACCTGTGGGGACAAGAATAGAATAGGTGTTCTATTTCGTCAATCAGGGAATGACACTATTCTCGCCTACCGCCGGCAGGGTCGGGCCTCTGTGCCCAGCCAGCCACGATCGGCGGTGAGGCGCTGAGGGAAAGCGCTATGATTGCTTCGCGCGCAGCAGCTCGTTGCGCGCCGCAATCGTATCGGGGTGCAGCAGCCAGCCGCGCCTGACCGCTTCCCCAATCGACAGGTCGAGCCCCTTGAGCACAGCGGGATCGAGGTCGTTCTCTGCCAGATCCCGCACCTCCGACCACGCCGGGAAGTACTTGAGACCGACCGGCTCCGTCTTGTCGGCCACGTACATGATCTTCGCCAGCGACGACATCCCCGGGCGACCCGTCGTGTGCGCCTCCACCGCCGCCAGCACCTCGGGGTCGTCGACGCCGAAGCGCTCGCGCATCAGCCGCGCCGCGATCGGCCCGTGCAGCAGCACCGGCTCCGCCTCCTCGACGTCGCTCGCGTTTAGCCCCAGCTCCCGCGCCATACGCAGCAGCTCGTCGCGGGGGACCGCCCGCACGAGGTCGTGCCCCAGCGCCGCCAGCCGCGCCTTCGCGCCGTCGACCCCGTGCAGCGACGCCAGCCGCTCCGCCTCGTCGACCACGCGCTCGACGTGCTGTCGCAGGCCGTCAGGGAGGGCCGCCACTTCCTTGCGCAGCGCCTCTTCGATGCCTGACACCGTTATCCCTCCGCGCCCAACACGCGGCCGCCCAGCAGGTGCATGTGCAGGTGGCGGATCACCTGGCCGCCCTCCCGCCCGACGTTGATCGCGACCCGATACCCGCGCTCGCCGACGCCCTCCCGCGCCGCGACCTCGTTCGCCGCCTTCATCATGGCGTAGAGCGTAGAGGCGTGGCGCTCGTCGATGTCGCCGAGGGTGGGGATGTGCTCCTTCGGGACGACGAGCACGTGGACGGGCGCGCGGGGGTTGATGTCGCGGACGGCGAAGACGAGGTCATCGTCGTACAGCTTTTCGACCTCCATCTCGCCCGATGCCATACGGCAGAATAGGCATCCCTCAGCCATGGCTCCCTCCTTCCGGCCTTGCAGCAGAAGGGCCGATGCGCTGGCATCGGCCCCGTCACTACCTCTGATGGATTTTACGACAGACCCGCCATCGCCCGCAGGCGGCGCACCCGCTCCTCAACCGATGGGTGCGTGCTGAATAGCCCGACCAGGCCCTCGCTCTTCAAGGGATTGACGATGTACAGGTGCGCCGTCGCCTCCGTCGCCCCATTGTCGGGCAGCGGGTGCATCTGCACCCCCTGGTGCAGCTTGAGCAGCGCGTTCGCCAGCGCCTCCGGGTCGTGGATCATCCGCGCGCCCGTGGCGTCCGCCTCGAACTCGCGCGCCCGCGATATCGCCAGCCGGATGACCGTCGCGGCAAGCGGCGCCAGTATCACCGCCGCCAGCAGCCCGATTATCGCCAGCGGGTTGTCGCGTCCGCCGCGGCGTCCGCCGCCGAACAGCAGCGTCCACTGCAGCATCCACGCGATCATCGTGATCGCGCCCGCCACCGTGGCCACGACCGTCTGAATGAGGGTGTCGCGGTTGCGGATGTGGCCCAGCTCGTGCGCTATCACCGCCTTCAGCTCCTGGTAGTCGAGGATGCGCGCGATACCCGTCGTCACGGCGACGGCGGCGTTCTTGGGGTTGCGGCCGGTGGCGAAGGCGTTCGGCGTGTCGCTCTGGACGATGTACACCTTCGGCTTGGGCAGCCCCGTCAGGCCGACCACGTCCTCGACCAGCGCGTGCAATCGCGGCTCCTCGTCGGCCGTCACCTCGCGCGCGCCGGACATGCGCAGGACGAGCTTATCGGAGAACCAGAATGCGGCGAAGTTCATGATCCCCGCGAGCACGAGAAAGGCGATCATGCCGCCGAACCCGCCGATAATCCAGCCGATGGCGACGAGCAGGCCGGTCAGCAGGCTGAAGAGGAATAGCGTCTTAACGTTGTTCATTACATTTCCCTCCGCGCCCGCGACTATACGGACGCGAACCCGAATCTGCTCTCACCATTATACTATATCGGGCTCACAGGGGAGGAACCGCTGCCTGGTGCGTGGGGCGGCGTGGGGCGTGGTCACCGCAACATTAGCGTTCTCCTTCCCACCCTCCCGCCCTAGAAAGCTCGTATTGACTCAGGGGGACACCCCCTCTGGACTCCCCGGACGGCGCAGGTCCTCAAGAAATATCGTTAACCAAAGTCGCCCCTTCGCGTTATCACAATCGGAGCGAGGCAACGGAGCAAAAAAGGGGGCGCATAGTGTACAGAGACGGAGGAATCTTAACGATTTGCCTTTGTGGTGCTCTGGTCGCACTTGCGATCAACATCACCGGCGCGCAAACCCCCACGCCCACGATGGAAGTCGCAGCGACCCCTTCCCCTGAGCAAGTGGCTACTTTCACCGGCGCTATCTATCTGGATGCCCACAACGCCGAAGCTCCTGTGGCTGCCAAGGTGGGAGATATCGTGTGCGGCGAAGGAGTCACGGTGAACATCCCCGGCGGCCCCGGCGGCCCTGGGCCCGTCGGCTTCGGCTACAGGGTGGCCGTGCTCTCGCAAGAAGCGAGGCCGGGCTGCGGTTTTGATGGGGCTGTCATTACTTTCTTTGTCGGGGGAAGGCAGGCTTCACAAATTGGCATCTGGCGAGCGGGAGTCACTCAGATCATGGCTCTGACCGCTCCCCCGTTCGCGTTTGTTGGCGGCAGCTTATCCAGTGAAATCGCCCTTCCGGGGCAGACTCTGGTGCCTTTCATAGGCAATCAGCCCTGCGGCTACGCTTCCGGCAGTCTGCCCCCCACGTACAGCGCTTTCGTCTACGCGGCGCAGCAGCAAGCGGGCTGTGGCGTGGAGGGGGCGGAGATCACGTTCAAGCTGCTGGATGCCCAGGGCAACGTTATCGCCGTCGCCCGCGAGAAGGGCACATGGCACGCCTGGGACGGAAGCTCGCCGCCGCAGCAGTTGAACCTGACGATGGTACCTGTCGGCACACCCGAGGTGACGGTGGTCAGCGTCGGTGACGCCCCGGCCCAGAGCGGCAAGGGTCAGCTTCGGAGTGTGTGGATGGCGCTGGCTGCGCTCGGCCTGGCGGGCGTCGCAACGGGGGCTGAGCTGCGGAGGCGCGTCAGGATCTAGCGCCCACGCATTTTTCACGTCATAAAAAGAGGGCCGCCACGAGGGCAGCCCCCTTCCCTTTCGATTCGCTATTGTTGTGCCGCTAGACCTCCAGCGACTGCGCCACCAGCTCCCGGTGGTAGTCCGAGTCGCCCCACATCAGCTCCGCCATCTTCTGGCGCCGGAAGTAAAGCTGTATCTTGTAGTCCTTAGTGAACCCGATGCCGCCGTGGATCTGCTGCCCGTGCGCCACCACCCGGCGCGTCGCTTCGCCACACCACGCCTTCGCCATGTGCACCGCCTGCTCCGCATCCGGCTCGTCCTCCGCCACCGACCACGCCGCCTTGTACATCAGAAAGCGCGAGCCGTCGACGTCCGTCACCATGTCCGCGCACTTGTGCTGGATCGCCTGGAAGCTGCCGATGGGCCGGCCGAACTGCACGCGCTCCTTGGCGTAGTTCACCGTGATCTCGAAGTCCATCTGCGCCAGGCCCACCAGGTACGCGCACTCGAGGATCGTCGCCTTGCGCAGCGTCTTCTGCAACACCGGCCAGCCCTTGCCGGCCTCACCGATGACGTTCGAGGCCGGCACCTCGACGTTCTCGAACTTGACCTCGCACTGCTTGTCGCTGCCGATCGTCTTGAGCAGCTCCGTGCTGATCCCCGGGCTCTTGGCGTCGACGATAAGGACGGTGATGCCGTCCTCAGGGTTCGCGCCTTTGCCCGTGCGCACCGCCACCGTCATGTAGTCGGCGACGTGGGCGTCGCGGATGAACAGCTTCGTCCCGTTCAGCACGAACTTGTCGCCCTGCGCCTTCGCCTCCATCTGAATGCCCTCGGCGTCGAAGCGACCTTCCGGCTCGGATGCGGCCAGCGTCCAGATGCTCTCGCCGGAAGCGATCTTCGGCAGGTACTCTTTCTTCTGCGCGTCCGTACCGAAGTCGAGCAGGGGAACAGCGCCACCCACCTGCGTCGACAGGAAAGGCCCCGGCACGAGCGCGCGGCCGAACTCCTCCGTCAGAATGACCAGGTCGAGGAACGTCATGCCGCTGCCGCCCAGCTCCGGCGGCACGATCAGCCCGTGCCAGCCCTGGTCGGCCATCCCCTTCCAGAGCTGGGGCGAATAGCCCTTCTCGTCCTCTTCCATCTCGCGGACAAGGCTCTCCGGGCACTCCTTCTCCAGGAAGTCGCGGGCGAAGTTCTTCAGTAGCTCTTGCTCTTCGCTGAGTCCCAGGTCCATTTATTCGACTCCTTTTCTATCTGGTCTCGATGCCCTTCGGCCCCGGCTAGTCGCGCGACAGCCCCAAGCCGCGCTGGGCAATGATGTTCCGCTGTATCTCCGACGTGCCCGCCTCGATGGTGTATCCCATCGAACGCAGGTACTGGTGGGTCCAGCGCCCGTCGAGCGCCGTCTGTGGGCTCTTCGGCATGAGCTGGCCGTACATGCCCAGCACCTTGAGCTGTGTGCGCGCTATCCGCTGGTGCAGCTCCGCCGAGAACACTTTCAGCAGCGAGGCCTCATAGTTGGGGATGAGGCCCCGGCTCTGCATGCTCGCTATACGGTACGAGAGCATACGGCCCACGTCCGCCTCGATCAAGCGGTCCGCCATCTCAAAGCGGAGCATCGGGTTGCGCTTGAGCGCGCTCTGCGGCTCGTCCTCGTGGGCCTTCGCCCACTCGATCATCTCCTCCACTTCCTGCTTCATGCCGATGGCTGAGCCCACGCTCGACCGCTCGAAGTCGAGGGTTGTCATCGCCACGTACCAGCCGCGGTTCTCCTCGCCGATAACGTTCTCCTTGGGCACGCGCACGTTGTCGAAGAACACCTCGTTGAACTCGTGCGTGTCCGCCATGTTAGTCAGGCCGCGCACCTCAATGCCCGGCGATTTCATATCGATGACGAAGTAGGTGATCCCCTTGTGCTTGGGGGCATCGGGATCGGTGCGGGCGAGGCAGATCATCCACTTGGCGATGTGGGCGATGGTGCTCCATATCTTCTGTCCGTTAAGCACGTAATCATCGCCGTCCTTCACCGCCCTTGTTCGCAGCGATGCCAGGTCGGAGCCCGCTTCCGGCTCGGAGTAGCCCTGGCACCAGATGTCGGTGCCCGCCAGCATGCCCGGCAGCCACTTCTTCTTCTGCTCCTCCGTGCCGTGAACGATGATCGTGGGGCCGGCCATGCCCAGCCCGATGATCAGGTGAGCGGGACGGGGCGCCCGGTGGATCGCCATCTCCTCGTTGAAGATGAACTGCTGGATCACGCTCATGCCCGCCCCTCCGTACTCCTTGGGCCAGGCGGGCGCGTTCCAGCCCCGTTCGCCCAGCTTCTTGAACCAGTCACCGCTCTTCATGATCATCTCTTCGATCCTGGTCCCGCGGGCGAACTTCGGCGCCTCTTTTTCGATGAACTCTCTCACCTCCTTGCGAAACGCCGCTTCCTCTGGTGAATCTCGTAGGTCCACTGTTTTCCTCCTCGCTATTCTTTCCGCTGGCCCCTCACTTCCGGCCGCTGGAAGTCGGGCTCCCGTTTTTCGACAAAGGCGCGAATGCCCTCGCGGTGCTCCGCCGTCGCCATGCACTCCGCGAAGTACTGCACCTCCAGCATCGCCGCCTTGGACTGGTCGGAGTCGAGGTTGCGGTACAGCAGCTCCTTCGCCTTCTTCAGCGCGAAGGCGGGGCCGGCGGCAATCGTCTTCGCCATCTCCATCGCTTCCGGCATCAGCCTGTCGGCCGGCACGACCTTGTTGACGAGGCCTATCGCCAGCGCCTCGTCCGCCTCGATCCAGCGCGGTATGTATACCAGCTCGCACGCCTTCGCCAGCCCGACGATGCGCGGCAGCAGGTACGACGACCCGAACTCGGGCACAAGGCCCACCCGCAGGAACATCGTGTTCAAGCGCGCGTTCTCAGCAGCGATGCGGAAGTCGCAGTTCAGGGGAAACGTCAGTCCCACGCCGACTCCGTAGCCGTTTATGGCGGCGATGCTCGGCTTGCCGTATCGGAGCTCGTCCTGCAGATTGACAAAGCTCCCTGCCGCCGACCGTTCAGACTGTTCCCTGACATCACCAGCGTCCTGGGCGTCGGCGCGGCGCTTGAACTCCTCGATCACGTCCGCCCCGGCGCAGAACGCGCGTCCGGCGCCGGTGACGACGATCGCCCCGATATCGTCGTTCTCGTTCGAGCGGCGTAGCGCGTCGCCTATCTCGGCAGCCATGGTGGAAGTCCAGGCGTTCAGCTTCTCCGGTCTGTTCAGAGTAATGATCGCTACCCTGTCCCGGGTCTCATAAATGATGCAACTGTAGCTCAAAGCGTCTCCTCTCCGCCGCCTACTCCCGCGGCAGTCCCAGACCACGCTGCGCCATGATGTTCCGCTGTATCTCGTTGCTGCCGGCGTAGATCGTCTCGCCCACCGTCCACAGGTACAGGTACTTGATCCTGCCTTTCAGCGGCGCCCACTTCGACTTCTCGTCGAGGCCGCCGTAAAGTCCCAGCAGGTGCACGCCTACGTTCGCCAGCCGCTGGTGGAGCTCGGTGCCGAAGGTCTTCGCCATGGAAGCCTGGTAGTTGGGGATGAGCCCCTTCTGCTGCATCCAGGCCACGTTGTAGTTGATGAGCCGCGCTACCTCAATCTCGATTGCCATCTCCGCCAGCTTGTTCCGCAGCGCGACGTCCCTTATCAGGGGCACGCCGTCCCGCTTCGTCTCGGTCGCGTACCGCACGAGCTCTTCCAGCGTCCGCGCCGACTCGGCGGCGAAGCTTATCGAGGAACGCTCGAAGTCCAGGGTAGTCATGGCGACGTACCAGCCGCGGTTCTCCTCGCCGATCATCTGCTCTTTGGGTACCCGCACGTCGTCGAAGTACGTGTCCGTGAAGCCCGCGCGGCCCGCCATGTTGATGATGGGCGCGATGGTGATCCCCGGCGATTTCATGTCGACGACGAAGTAGGAGATGCCGCGGTGCTTGGGGGCATTGGGATCGGTGCGGGCGAGCACGTGGACCCAGTCGCCGCGGGTGCCGGCGGAGGTCCAGGTCTTCTGCCCGTTCAGGATGTAGTCATCGCCGTCCTTCACCGCCTTCAACTGAAGGCTGGCGAGGTCGGAGCCGGCGTTGGGCTCGCTGAACCCCTGCGCCCACAGCACCTCGCACCTGGCGATGGGCGGCAAAAAGCGCTTCTTTTGCTCCTCCGTGCCGTGCACCATGATGCAGGGCCCGATCATATGCACGCCCTGCCCGTCAAGGATCCGCGCCCCAACGTACGCCATTTCCTCGCGCAGGATGATCTGCATCATGTGAGAGGCGCCCTGGCCGCCGTATTCCTTCGGCCAGTGCATCGTCCGCCAGCCACGCTCGGCCATCTTCTTCTCGAACTTGCGCGCCTCCTCGTACATCCCCGGCTCTTCGAGGTCGACGCTGCCCAGGGTCCATTCCTTCCTCAGGAACTCGCGCACCTCGCGCCGGAACGCCTCCTCCTCCTCCGTGAACTTGAACTCCATAAGCCAACCCCTTTCTTCACGTCAACGCTTTCTGGTGAAAGGTCCTCCTTCTCCTTCTGGTCGGCCCTCCTTTCTACGTCCGCGGCCTCAGCGCCCTTCTTCCGCACCCAGCGCCATCTGCGCGAGCCGTGTCGTGGCCTCGGCGACGGGGCCCTGCGGCAGGTGATCGTAAGGGATGGCCCCCGCCACCGGCTGAAGCCTGTCGGCGGGCTCCTTCCGTCGCAACGAATCGAGGAACAGCGTCGTCCACTCCTCGACCTTCTGCCGCGTTATCTGACTGTCGAACCCGAGCAAGTGCACCACGTCCAGCGTCAGCCCCTTGCCGATCAGCTGCCAGGCGACGACGTTGCTGTCGATCTCCGGCCGGATGAGTCCGCGCCGCTTGCCGTCGTCCAGCACCTCGCGCAGGAACTGCACGAACGACGCGAAGTTGCGCTGCAACGCCGCCTGTATCTGCGGGTCACCCGCCTCCAGCAGCGCCTGGAACTGCAGCTTCATCACCGCCGACCGGCTCTTCAGGTGGTCGTAGTAGCTGAGAGAGATGTTCCAGAGTGTCTCGACAGGGTCGTCGACCTCGGCAGCGATGCGCTGCCAGATGTCGATCAGCTTGGGCGCGCTCGCCCTGAGGGTAGAGATGAAGAGCTGCTTCTTGCTGGGGAAGTAGCGGTAGAGGGCCGGCTCGGAGACGCCCGCCGCCTTCGCCAGGTCGGCCGTGCTCACCTTCCAGTAGTTGGAGGCGGCGAACACCGACCTCGCGCTATCGATGATGCTCCGTCTGCGCTCTTCCCTAGGGAGCCGGCGTGCTCTTGTCACGTCAGGTTAGTTAGTGAACGCTCACTATCACTAAAGGCACCTAACGTTACAATTAGCCGCGTTAGTCGTCAAGGGGGTCGAGAAAAAGAATACAGGGGCTTGGGCCTCACTCCCCGGCTTCAGGGCCCTCCCTGGCGCGTTTCTGCTCCATCTCCCGCCGTTTTTCTTCCTCTTCCTTCGCCAGGGCTTGCTCTTCCTCAAACGCTTCCTCCAGCGGCTTCTCCGTGTCCTCAGGCTTGGGCACCCGCGCCTCTATTCTCTCTCCCAGCAGCGCGTACCGGTTCACGCCCAGGTAGTGGAGCGGCTTCTCGTCGTCGTCCTCCAGCAGCCACGTCTCGTCGAACGCTTCCGCATTTGCCGACGCCGCCATCACCTGTCCCACAAAAAGCACGTGGTCGCCCGTGCGCAGGGTGTCCGCCAGCCCGCACTCGATGTAGGCGATGCAACCCTCGATTAGCGGAGCGTCGACCCGCGACGCCTTGAACGTAGGCAGCTTCGTCAGCTCGAACTTGTCGACCTCGCTACCGCTGACGATCCCCAGGTACTGGACGTGGTGCATGAGGCGGCGCCCCGGGATGTTGAGGGCGAACTGCTCGCTGTAGCGGACCATATCGTAGGTGTGGCGGGTGGGGCTAATCGCCACGCCGATAAGCGGCGGCTCGAAGCTGAGCGGCGTCACGTAGGCGGCGGGCATCACGTTGCTTTTCCCGTGCCAGCTTGTCGTCACCAGCGTCACCGGCCCCCCGCCGAGGAGGCGGCGCGCCTCGCCCTCCGGAATCGGTCGTCTCATGGCTCCCTCCTGAGCGTTTCATTATGTGTAACAACAACAGTATATACGGCCGAAGGCGTGATCGCGCTCGATGGTCCCAAGGCGGCGAGAATACTATGCCGCGTCCTTCAGGGCGCGGTACAGAAAACCACCACGCAGGCGTGCTGCAGACGGAGCGCCGCTCACAGCGGGGGAAAACCATGCCGCGTCCTTCAGGGCGCGGTACGGAGGACCGCGTCCGCTTCCGCTTCCTGTCCGTTGACAGGCAGCCCGGCCGGTCGGGCAGAGACGCCGGCCCTACCGAGATCGGGCAACCTGGGCATGATCCGCTTCTCCGCTTCCTGTCCGTTGACAGGCAGCCCAGCTGGTCGGGCAGAGACGCCCGACCCTACTGAGATCGGGCGGCCTGGGCGTCATCCGCTTATCCGCTCTCCAGTTCCACGACCGCCTCCCTATCATCCCGCGAGAAGGCGCACAGCGTAACCTCGATGTCCGGGAACTCCCCTATCGCCCGCGCCATCGACAGCGCGACCTCCCGCGCCGGCACGCCGACGATCCCCGCGCCCAGCAGCGGGAAAGCGGCGCTCTTCAGCCCCAGCTCGCGACAGAGCGCCAGCGCCGCCCTCGTTCCCTCATAGATGTCGTCGAGGCTAGCGCGGCGCCCGCTCGTGTAATCGATCGTCGGCACGTGGATGACGCGCTTCGCCTTCAGGCTGCCCGCCGTCGTCGCCGCCGCCTTGCCGATGTCGCACCAGCCGACGCGGTCGCTCTCCTCCTGGATCACGCGTCCGCCGGCCCGCACGATGGCCGCCGCCACGCCGCCGCCGTGCCGGAGCTGCGTATTCGCTGCATTGACGATGGCGTCCGCTTCCACATCCGTCACCGGCCCATGGTAGATGCGCATTCTCGCCCCTTCCTCCTTAAGCTGGCACAGCCGCTGATGAAATGATAGTATCTCTGGCGAACAACGCAATCGCTGAGAGGTCCCCCATGAAACGCGCAGCCGGAATCGCCGCCGCCCTTGCCCTGATGCTGATCGCGCCCCTTCTCGTTTTCGGCGCCTGCGGAGACGACAGCGACGGCGGTCAGACGGTCGAGCGCACCACCTGCCGTCCCGCAACACCCATCACCCCTCAGCCTTCCGGCGATCTCCCCGAGGGCTTCAAAGAATACCAGTCGCCGGAGAGGGCTTACCGGGCCAAGTACCCCGAAGCCTGGGAGGTCGAGCCCAACGGCGTCTCAGTGCAGAACATCGCTGGCGACATCTTCTACGCCCCGGAGGCGCAGGGCGACGTCAAGCCCAACATCTCAGTCTCCTGTGAGACGGTCCCGATCGGCACCACAACGCAGCAGTTCTTCGACGCCAAGAGCGAGGTGATCGAGCGTATCGTCGGCGTCCGTCCCGGGCTGGAGAGGACGCTGACCCTCGACGGCAAGGAGGGGTTCGTGGTCGAGTACCCGGTGGTCAAGGAGCGGACGCCCGAGCCGGTGCAAATCGACAAGATCGAGGTCTTCTTCGCCGATGATCTGGGCGGCTGGACCATCGCTCTGGTGGTCCCCCAGGGGACGCTGGAACAGTATCGCCCCCTCTTCGACGACTTCCTGACCAGCTTCGACCGCTACTAGCGGAGACCTCCCGCCCCACCCCTGGAGGGGTGCCCCATTAAGCATTCATCATCGAATTCGCCGGTTCCCGGCGGGGTCGAGTGCCCGGCCGGCAAAGCATCGAGGGGCGGCGCGAGCGCATTCGCCGGCAACCAAGCACAGACTTCGTAGGAGGTTCAACTTGACGCCCGCGCCGCCGTCCCTGTTTCCCCTGAGTGGAATAACGGGCGCTTCCTGCCCTTCCGCAATCCGTGAAAACCCTGCAACTTCACGTTCACCCCCTTTCGCGGCGTTGTATAGTAAAGACGAGATGACCGCGAAGATACTCGCCGGCACCTGCTCGTGGGCGGACAAGAGCCTCATCGATTGCGGCTGTTTCTACCCGCCGGATGCGAAGACGCCCGAAGACCGCCTTCGCTTCTACGCCTCCCGCTTCCCCATCGTCGAGATCGACAGCACCTATTACGGGCTCCCGTCGGAGCGCAACGCCGCCCTATGGGTCGAGCGCACGCCCAACGACTTCACGTTCGATGTCAAGGCCTTCCGGGTCTTCACGCAGCATCCCACTCCTCCGCAGGCGCTGCCCAAGGACGTACGGGAAGCGCTACCGCCGGCGGGCGAGAAACGCAACCTCTACGACCGCGACCTGCCGGACGAGCTGCGCGACGAGCTCTGGCGCCGCTACGCCGACGCCCTCCTGCCGCTCGACAGCGCAGGCAAGCTGGGGGTCGTCGTCTTCCAGTTCCCGCCCTGGTTCCTGCCCGGACGCGAGAGCAAGGAGTACATCGTGCGGGCGCGCGAGCGGCTGCCCCAGTACCGCGTCGCCGTCGAGTTCCGCAACGGACGCTGGTTCGCCGACGCCAACCGCGAGCGCACGCTCGATTTCCTTCGCCAGAACGACATCCCCCTCGTCGCCGTCGACTCACCGCAGGGCTTCCCGTCGAGCGTGCCCCCGGTCGATGAGGTAACGTCCGACATCGCGCTCGTGCGCTTCCACGGCCGCAACGCCGAGATGTGGGGGAAGGCGGGCGCGACCGTCGGCGAACGGTTCGACTACCTGTACTCGGAGGACGAGCTTCGCGAGTGGGTGCCGCGCATCCGGCGGATGGCGGAGCAGGTTCGCGAAGTGCACCTGCTGATGAACAACTGCGTCCGCGACAAGGCGGTAGTGAACGCCGCCCAGCTCGACCTCATGCTGAACCCGTCGTCATAGGGCGGGCATCCTGCCCGCCGGGGGCCCCATCTTGCCCGCCAGCCCGGCGCCTTCCATTGGGGAAGACGATTCTGAGGGATGAACCCCTCAGCTTCTCACGCCGCCACGTCCTTCGTGACAAAAAACGGCGGGACAGCTGCCTGCCTTGACCAGCGGCGTGCCCCCAACCTACTATCCTGTCAGACCGTCAACAAGGAGGAAGACGATGCCCGCTGCGAAGAACGCCCTCCGACCCCTTGTCATCTTCATAGTCGCCATCGCCGCGCTGCTCTCGTCCGGCTGTGTCTGGGGCATCGTGAGGGACGCCGAGACGAACGCGCCGATAGCCGGCGCAACCGTCACCTACACGGACGCCGACGGAAACACCGCTACGACGACGACCAACGCCAGCGGCTGGTACGCCTTCGACATCGCCGCCGGGCCTGTCCCCGTCGTCGGTTCCGCCGACTTCGTGGTCAGCGCCGCCGGCTACCACACCAAAACGGAGTCGCGCGCGATCGCCTACGACGACAACCCGGGCGCGACCCTCAGCAACCCGTCGAGCTTCTGGGAGGTGCAGCACTTCACCCTTCGCGAGGAGGGGGCGCAGGCGATAGAGGCGCGGCTGGTCGCCGTCGACATCTCGGAGGCGCTGCTGGGCGGGACGACCGACTACATCGTCGCCATCAGCGCCTACGACCCCGACGACCCGGGCGGCTCGCTGTGCCACCTCGAAGCGGGGCCGTACGCGCTCGCTTCCGCCGACCCGCCGTCGCAGGCGCTGGGCCTCGAGTGCTCCGTGCCGGGCGACACGCTGGAGGTGCGGGTGTACGTGGGGGTGCGGCGGACCTACGCGACAAAGGCCCCGGAGCACGACATTTCGACCGCGGGCTTCTCGTGGGATGCGCCGTCGCTGGAGACCGGCTGGCGCACGGCCACCCTCGACAGCGCGGACGTCGACGGCCCGGACGACCCGGACCTCGCGTTCACCGCGACGCTCCAGTACCGCTCAGTCGAGACGACTCCCTGATAGGGCGGGCATCCTGACCGCAAGCCCACCGTTCTATCGTAGGGCGGGCATCCTGCCCGCAAGCCCACCGTTCTATCGTAGGGCGGGCATCCTGCCCGCCAGTCCGACATTACCACGGGTCGATTGGGAACCGGCCGCAACCGGAACCGAGCTCATACTCCTCTATCGAACTCGCCAGCGCTGCTCGGACCGGATTGGCCTCTACGTACTTGACTCTCGCAACAAGATCCCGCTCGTCTCGAATGCCGTGGCTGTAAGAGCCTTGCTGCCAGAGAGCACACCGCTCGCCGCGTCTCCTGTTGATCTCGTTGGCCGTGTAGCTCTTCAGGCTGTGCATCAATCGAGAGACCGTCTCCCCTTCGGAGAGAGACGCGATGAAGTGGAAGTGATCAGGCATCACAACAAAGGCGTGAAGCCGTATCCTGCCCAACGACCGAAGGTGATAGAGCGGATCTATCACGATTTGCGCGGCTTCGCGCTCAGCAAGCGCCTGCGTCTTTCCGTGAGTATTTGCCGTGACGAAGTAACAGCGGCTTTCGGCTGTCAGGTGACGCGGACGGGGCATGCAGTCCTTGCCCTTTCTGGTGGGCAGTATGTTTGCCCGAATGCGGTTTTGGCGGGCAAGATGCCCGCCCTACGGGGGTTCTGTCATGGGAGCGAGACAGAACAGGAACTCTACCCTGACTGTGCGCCAAGCTCCCCCGGGCGGCCATCCCAATTCTGCCAAGGCCGCCCTCACAAGCGCGCTGTCGACATCTAGTCGTGGCATGTCGCCGGTGCCTTTGAGGACTACTACACGGAAGTCTGCGGCGTCTACAAAACGAGGCAAGATGAACCGACATTGCTCAGCAGTTGTGGCGGGGTCGTGCATGTGCATTGGGATCAACACCAAGAGCTTCTTGGGGTGCTTGTGACAGATGAGGTCGAGCACGGCACCGCGGACCTGCTTGGACGTTCTTGACTCCACCTCAACTGCCACCTGCGATCCCACAGAGCCGTCAATTAGAGCTGGTTGGCCCGCCCCGTAGTCGACGCAAGTCGAGTTTCCCTACTCAGACCACGCAGAGCCAGCAGCCTGTCGCATCACCAGTTTTCCGTAGTAGTCGTGCTTTCCCATGGTTGCGGTACTGCCTAGGAGACGACAAAACGGCACTGAATTGGATCCTGTCAACTGCGAATATACCACCCACGGTTCGTAAAGACTAGGAGCGGCTCTGCTCAGTGAGGGTGCGGCGGAGGAGGGCGAGGGCGGTGGTGACGGCGCGGCGCTTGACCGACGCCCTGTCCTGCGCGAATACGTAGCTCACCACCCGCGGCTCCCCCAACGCCCCGTCCACCGCGACGTGCACCGTCCCTACAGGCTTCCCTTCCTGCTCGTCGGGGCCGGCCACGCCCGTCACGCCGATCCCGATATCCGCCTGCAATCGCTCGCGCGCCGCCCGCGCCATCTCGCGCGCGCACTCGGCGCTGATTACGCCGTGCCGCTCCACCACCTCCCGGCTCACGCCCCAGGCGAGCTTCATCTCCGTGGCGTACGACACCAAACCGCCCCGGAAGTAGTCGGAGCTGCCGGGCGCATCGGTTATCGTGCTCGCCAGCAAGCCGCCCGTGCACGATTCCATGGTCGCCAGCGTGAGGCCGCGCTCCCGCAGCAGCGCCCCGACCACCTTCTCGAGGGTGTCGTCGTCGGCGCCCCAGACGGCGTCGCCAAGGACGCGCCGCGCCTCCGCCTCGACGGGCGCGATCAGCCGCTCCGCCTCCTCGCGCGTCGGCGCCTTGGCCGCGATGCGCACGTGGATGCCGTCAGCGCGCGAGTAGACACCCACCGACGGGTTCGGCGACCTCGATAGCGGGGCCATCAGCTCGTCGACGCGGCCTTCCGTGACGTCTACCGTCTTCAGCGTGCGCGACACCAGCGTCTCGCCCCCCGTGCGGCGTCGCAGCTCCGGCTCGACCTGCGTCTCCCACATGCGGCGCAGCTCGCCCGGCGGCCCCGGCAGCGCGACGATGACGCGCCCCTCGCGCTCGACCCACCAGCCGGGCGCCGTGCCGTAGGCGTTGGGCAGCGCCCGCGCCGAGGGGATGAGAGCCGCCTGCTTGACGTTACGCTCCGGCATCTCGCGACCGCGCCGGCGGAAGAACTCGCGCAACGCTTGCTCCATCTCCGGATCGACGCGCATCTCTTCACCCAGCACCTGCGCGATTGCCTCGCGGGTCAGGTCGTCGTCCGTGGGGCCGAGGCCGCCGGTGGTAATCACGAGGTCGCTGCGCTCGCGGGCGCGGGCCAGCGCCTCCGTCAAACGGCCCATGTTGTCGCCAACCTGCGTCATCCACAGGAGGTCGATGCCGAGCGCGGGCAGCCGCGAGGCGAGGTAGGACGAGTTGGTGTCGGCGATCTCGCCCAGCAGTATCTCCGTGCCGACGGCGATAATCTCCGCTTTCATCTCCTAGGAGTAGCTTCCCAACTGCTTTGCGAGGTCGACGATGCGCTTGAAGTCCTGGAGGCTGACGTTGTTGGGCGTGGAGTGATCGGTGCCGAAGATGTAGCCGCCGTTCTTCTTCAGCTCGGGCAGCGTCTCGCGCACGCTCGCTTCCATCCGGTCGATGTCGTTCCACAGCACCGCGTCGACGCCGCCGTGGAGGAGGAGCCTGTCGCCGTACTCCCGTTTGACTGCGACAGGGTCGACACCCGCCTTCACCTCGAGCGGGTTCAGCGCGTCCAGCCCCATCTCCACCAGGTCGGGAATGAACGGGCGTACGTCGCCGCAGGAATGGAGGTACATCTTGACGCCCTTCGCGTGCGCCCATTCGATTGCTCTCTGGTGGATGGGTTTCAGCAGGTTGCGGTAAGTGCGGAGGGAGAAGAACTGGTTATTCTTGTAGCCCATGTCATCGTAGACGAGGAGCTGGTCGAACTCGTAGCCCGCGTCCCACATGCGGTCGAGCAGCGTGAGGCACAGCTCCTGCTGCGTTTGCCACATGTCGACGCACCATTCGGGGTCTTCGGCGAGGGCGAGCAGCTCCCGTTCCGTTCCGATGAAGAAGGAGTGCGTTATGTCAAACCCGAACCAGCCGATGGCCTGCACCCAGGCGCCGCGCTCCTTCCAGCGGGGCGCATGGCTCTTCAGGTAGTCCCACGGGATGCGGTCGTCGCTCGGAGTCATGCGCTCCTTCGCCTTCAGCCAGTCGTCCTTCGTCTTCACTTCCGCATCGATAAGCGCGAGCGACGATTCGCTGCGGATGTGCTTGATGGTCGACCCCCAGGAGGTCTTCAGGCTCAGGCGGTCGCCGTCGTCCTCGACGACCCCCATGGGAAAGCGCGGCGAGTTATCGACGCTGATGCGTGGCATCCAGTCGAGTCCGAAGTACTCGATGTAGTCGGCGTCGCCCATCCCTTCGCGGCGCCAGCGGTCCAGGGTCGACCCCCACGGCTCCTCGACGATGGGCACCCTGTCGGCCTCGCGGTGCTCGTACATGCGGCGGACCCTTTCGCGAGTCGACATCTCCTTCATCGCGCGCTCTCCTCGCTCTCTCCGTGAGTACGTGTGCTGCCGAAAGGCATCGTAGGCGTCTTCCAGCCGTGCCGTCAATCGCCCTGCCGGGTCCGTTTCCCCTGGAGACGCGTATCACCGTTCGAGCTACGCTTGCAGCGGAGCGCGGTGCGCCGGCACGCCAGCGACGCGCTCGCGAAGCGAGCGGGCTGTCGCCTCTGGCGACAGCCCTGAGCGCCTTCGGCGCTCGCGTCGCCCGCACGGCGCCACCCTCAGGAAAACCGCACGTTTCCCAACGCCAGACGCAGGCCCTCCCCCTCCAGCCGCGGGACGACATCGAAGCGATCCGTCTGCGCGCAGAACGCGAGATCGCGCTCGAAGCCCAGGCCGATAAGCTTGCGGCCGTGCTCCGACTCGTGGAAGGCCGCCAGTGCATCGCCTCCGTAGTGACGAAGGAGCCGGATGGCAATCCGTGCCCCGTCCGTCAAATCGACCTCGATTCCCGCCCTTTCGCCCGCGGCGACCGCTTTCTCCACCAGCGCCCCCGCCGTAAACGAGTCCTCCAGGCTCAGGCGCTTCCCGCCCGATAGCCCCGCGCAGACGATCGTCGCGTCCAGCCCGCGCGCCTCCGCTTCGGCGAGCAGCGTCTGCGCGGCGGCTGTCGCGTTCAGCAGCGCCCCCACGATGACCGCCGGCGACGCGCGCAGCCTGCGTAACGCTTTCGTCCCGTTCGTCGTCGACAGCGCGACGTGCTGGCCGCGCAGATCGAGGGCATCGAACTCGCTGGGGGAGTTGCCGTGATCGAAGCCGGGCGGCGTCAGGCCTTCCAGCTCGCCGCACAGCAGGTAGCGACCCCGCTGTTGTCGCGCCATTCGACGCGCCTCCGCGGGGCTTGCGGCGACCGCGATCTCCTCGACGCCGCGCGCCAGCAGCACCACGATCGACGAGCTCGCCCGCAGCACGTCGACGACCACGCAAGCGGTCGCTTCCGGCTCGCGCACGAGGCGGGGGAGAAACGCAACATCAACCTTCACGACGACACTCTATCGCTGTTAAGCGCCTGGGCCAAGAGGCCGCTGTTTCGCCTTGACCGGCCAATCGGGCGGCGTTACCATCGAATCGACCCCTGCGAGCGAGGTGACCTGTGCGTTTCTTCGACAAGCTGGAGCGGGCTGCCACCAAGAACGGCAGCCTTCTTTGCGTCGGCCTCGACCCCGATCCCGCCCTCATGCCCATCACAGACGTCGCCGACTTCAACCAGGCCATCATCGAGGCGACCGCCGATCTCGTCTGCGCCTACAAGCCCAACCTCGCCTTCTACGAGGCGCTCGGCGAGCGTGGCCTCCTGGCCCTGCACAAAACGCTGGCCGCCATCCCCGAGGACATACCCGTCATCGGCGACGGCAAACGCAACGATATCGGCAACACCGCCCGCGCCTACGCCCACGCCCTCTTCGACCACTGGCGCTTCGACGCCGTCACCGTCAACCCCTACCTCGGCGGCGACGCCCTCGAGCCCTTCCTCGAACGTCCCGACAAGGTCGCCTTCGTCCTCTGCCGTACGTCCAACCCGGGGGCCCGCGACCTGCAGGACCTGCCGGTTACCCTCGGCGGTTCCCCGCCGCGCCCGCTCTTCGAGGCTGTGGCGGAAGCGGCGAGGCGCTGGAACACGCGCGCCAACGTCGGGCTCGTCGTCGGCGCCACCTATCCCGAGGAGCTGCGACGCGTGCGCGAGATCTGCCCCGACATGACGTTCCTCGTGCCCGGCGTCGGCGCGCAAGGGGGCGATGTCGCCGCGGTGATGGCGAACGGTCTCGACGCCAGGGGCGGCGGTCTGATCATCAACGTCTCGCGACAGGTGCTTTACGCCTCGAAAGAGAGCGACTTCGCTCAGGCGGCGCGGCGGGCGGCGCAGGCGCTGCGCGACGACATGGCGCGGCAGCGTGAGGAGGCGCTGTCACAGCGGGAGCGCGGCTGATGCCCCTCGAACTGCGCATGGGCGACGTGGTCCGCCTTCGCAAGCCTCACCCCTGCGGCAGCTTCGAGTGGGAGGTCGTCCGCCTCGGCGCCGACATCGGCCTCCGCTGCCGGAAGTGCAACCATCGCGTGTTGATGGAGCGACGCCGGCTTGAGAAGCGGCTCAAGGCGTTCGTATCGCGGGGAGATCCCATCGACCCCGCCATCGAACGGCTGCTGTTCGAAGGGAAGGAAGAGGAGGCCTGACCTCCCGTGATATTGCATGACAGAGGCTCCCCCGCCTAAATTCGACGTCTGGGCCCTGACCGGAGCAAAAGACCTCCTTGAGAAACAGGGCTTCCGGCGCCTCCTGCTTTCCCGCATCCTTGCCCAACTGGCCCAGAACTCACTCTTCTACGGCCTGTTCGTCCTTGTCGCCCAGAAGACCGACAACAGCATGTTCACCGGTTTTCTCGTCCTCTCGTTCGCCGTTCCCTCGGCGCTGCTCGGACCCCTGTCGGGCGTCGTCACCGACCGCCTTTCCCGTGGCTGGCTGCTCGTCACCATGCACGGCCTTCGCACCCTGATGTGCCTGGGAGCCGTCGCCTCCGACCTGGGCGTTTGGGTGCTGTACCTCTTCTCGGTCGCGCTTGCCGCTTCCATGCAGTTCGCCGGCCCGGCCGAGTCGGCGGCGCTTCCCCAGGTGCTGCGGCGGGAAGAGCTTACGCGGGGGAACTCGCTATTCAACCTCGGCGGCTTTCTGGGGCAGGCGGGAGGAATGGCGGTGCTCGCGCCCCTGTTCCTGAAGCTGCTGGGCGCCGACCCCCTCTTCGCCGTCGCCGGAGCGCTCTTCGCGGTCGCCGCCGGCGTCATCGCCACCGTCTCCGGCCTTGGTCCTCCCGCCCCAAGCGCGCGCGCCGGCCGCGGCGTGCGAAACGAATTCGCCAGGGCCTGGTACAACCTGCGCAACGACACGCAGTCTTACATGGCGCTCGTGATCGCCGTCGTGGGTGGCTCATCGATCCAGCTTGGCGTAACTGTTGTTCCCCGCTACGCGAGAGAGGTGCTCAACATCTCCGTGGAGAACGTCGTCTTCGTCTTCTGGCCCGCCGCCATCGGCGTGCTGCTGGGCCTGCGGACGGTCGGCTGGCTCGAAAGGCACGTCGGCAAGGGCAGGATGCTCGTCGCCGGCTTCTTCCTCCTCGTCCTCTCGTTCCTCGCCTTCGGCTTTGTCGGATCGTTGGCAAACATGCTGGAGTCGCAGAACCCGCTGGACCTCTTCGATCCGGGACCACTGGACAACCGGTCAGCCCGAATATTGATGACGATGGTTGTTGCCGCAGTGCTCGGCTTGGCCTATTCTTTGGTCGGCGTCGTAACGCGGGCGATCATAAATGAGCGCGTGCCGGTGGAAATGCAGGGGCGGATATTTGCCGCCATGGCCGTCCTGTCGAGCCTGGCGTCGATAGTACCCCTGCTTCTCGTCGGCGGCCTCGTTGACCTGGTGGGAGTGCGCCCCATCCTCGGCCTGATCGCCATGATCATGCTGTTGCTCGTTTTCTGGCTCTGGTGGCGCGCCAGACTAATACCACGACGACCGGTGCATAATTGAGGCAGACATGACGCCCGTCCCCGATGCCTCCAAAACCGAAACCGAACCGCTGCTCGCCGGGCGTAACTTCCGCATGCTCTGGCTGGCGCAGTTGCTGTCGCAGGTCGGGCAGAACGCCGTCCTCTTCACACTGCTCGTCATCGTCATCAGCAAGACCGGCTCAACGACATCCAGCAGCGTCCTCGTCCTTTCCTACGTCATCCCTTCCGTCATCTTCGGGATGATCGGCGGCCTGCTGGTCGACCGCTGGCGAAAGCGCGACATCCTGATCGCCTCGAACGTCGCCCGCTGTGGCGCCGCCGTCGCATTCCTATTCAGCACCGACCATGTCTGGCTTCTCTACGTGATCAACCTGGGCTTCGCCTCCGTCAGTCAGCTCTTCAGTACGGCGGAGATATCAA
Organism: Dehalococcoidia bacterium; assembly: GCA_030018455.1. Lineage (NCBI taxonomy): Bacteria > Bacillati > Chloroflexota > Dehalococcoidia > Dehalococcoidia bacterium. The sequence continues at coordinate 142,653 of JASEFU010000005.1, read as the reverse complement.
CGGTGCCGTTCCTCGTGTCGCGGCAGCGGCTTATCGCCGCCAACAGCCTCGTGAGCCTCGCCTGGACCGCCAGCCAGTTCGGAGGGATGGTCTTCCTCGCCCCCATCTTCCTCAAGGCGTTCGGCTCCGATGCCCTGTTCATCTTCACCGCGGCCCTCTTTCTCATCGCCGGTGGCCTCGCCCGCTCGCTGCCGCAGATCGAGCGTGAGCGAGAGGAGGGGGTCCCTGAACAGGAGGCCTTCCTGAAGACGGCGCCGTCGGAGATGATAAGGGCGCTGCGTCTCCTCCGCTCCGACCGGGCGTCGCTCCTGGCGATGGGCCAGCTTACCCTCAGCAGTTCGCTCGTCCTCCTCTTCGCCGTCCTCGTGCCACGCTTCATGCAGGAGGTGCTTCGCATCCGCGCCGACGACGCCGTATACGTCTTCGCCCCCACCGGCATCGGCGCTGTCCTCGGGCTGCGACTTCTCCCCTGGCTGGCCGGCCGTATCGGCAAGAACCGGATAGTCGCGTTCAGCCTTGTCGGGCTCGCTGTTTCCCTGGTTGGCCTGGGCATGCTCGCAAGCATCGCCGACCTCCTCGAGCGCACGGAGTCGCTGAACCCGTTCGGACAGGAGCGCCTGGGAGGCCTTTCCCTTCTCGTAGCGCTGGCCATGCTCTTCGCCGGCCCCCTCGGCTTCTTCTACGCGATGGTGAACGCGCCCGCGCAGACCGTGCTCCACGAAAGGGCGCCGCCGGAGATGCGAGGGAGGGTCTTCGGGGCGCAACTCGCCCTCGCCAGCATGACCGCCATCATCCCCCTCTTGCTGGTGGGCGCCGTTGGCGATCTTTACGGTGTGAGCGCCGTGCTCCTGGCGATCGCCGTCGTGGCGGCCACGGTCGCCGCCCTGAGCATCCTGCTTCCCAGGAGAAGGGCGGGCGTCCTGAAGCAGGGAAGGGGGCTTCCCGCCGCCTTATGGAGACGCCTCAACGCAAAGCGCATACCCGAGGCGGAAGCCGCCTCTTCGATTGACACCGATAGGGGCGTAGGCTAGACTTGTAATCGAAGGCCATCCGCGGTCGGAGGTGGTGGTATGATTGAGATGAGCATCGAGAGCATCCGTGTCAGCCTGGTGAACTACCAGCGGGTGGTCATCCTCAAGGAGAAGGGCGCCGAGCGCTACCTTCCTATCTGGATCGGGCCGGCGGAGGCGGAAGCCATCGCCGTGCGGCTGCAAGAGGTGTCTGTCGCCCGCCCCCTCACCCACGACCTGCTGCGTTCCGTAATCGATGCCCTCGGCGCACAGATCAGCTACATCCTGGTCAACGACCTCGCTAACGATACCTTCTACGCCCGCCTCTACCTCGATGTCGACGGCAAGGCGGTAGAGATCGACTCACGTCCGAGCGACGCGATCGCCCTGGCGGTGCGCGCGAACGTGCCCATCTTCGCCGAAGAGGCCGTCCTCGACCGGGCGGGCGTCGTCCTCGACAAAGACGATGAGAAGAGGGCGGACGGCGCGACGGTGGACCCGGAGGAGCTGGAGAAGATGTCCGCCTTCCGCGACTTCATCGAGCAGCTAGACCTGGACGACTTCGAGAAGCGCAAGCCGCAGAGCTAGCGGCGCAGCGAAAGCTCGGAGCCGGGGCGCGTCCCCGGCTTTTCTTTCCCATTAACCGTCAACCCCCGAAGCGCCGCCTCTGCTCAGGGGTTGACATATTCCGGCGGGCAGGCTATATTGGCGCCCAACCGAATACGGACAAAGGCTGCGAACAGGACTAGTAAGCCGCAAAGCGAGGCTTCCCGCCCCAGCGGAGCAGAGAGCCGGAACAGGTGAAAGCCGGCGCCGGCGCAGCAGACTGAATGGACCTGGGAGCCGCAGGCCAAACTCCACGCAGAAAGTAGGCCCTGCCGGAAGGGCGCCGTTACCACAGCCCAGGGTATCTCCCGCCAAGGGACGCACCCGGAAGAGATGTCCCGCGTGTTCGCGCTCGGGACAAGTAAGGTGGTACCGCGAGACGACCCCTCGCCCTTACGGGCAGGGGTTTTTCGTTGGCCCGAAACCGACCCGCCACGCAAACGCGAAAGAAAAGCGGAAAGGAGCAAGCATGGATACCAAGTTCAATCTGCCCGAAAAAGAGATGCCGACGCGCTGGTACAACGTCCAGGCCGATCTGCCCTCGCCGCTGCCGCCAGTCCTGCACCCCGCCACCAAGCAGCCTGTCGGCCCGCAGGACCTGGCGCCCCTCTTCCCGATGGCGCTCATCATGCAGGAGGTGAGCACGGAGCGCTACATCGACATCCCGGAAGAGGTGCAGGAGGTCTACCGGCTCTGGCGGCCGACGCCACTCTACCGCGCGCACCGCCTGGAAAAGACGCTCGATACGCCCGCGAAGATCTACTACAAGTACGAAGGCGTAAGCCCGGCGGGCTCGCACAAGCCGAACACCGCCGTCGCCCAGGCCTACTACAACATGAAGGAGGGGGTGAAACGTCTCACCACCGAGACGGGGGCCGGACAATGGGGCAGCGCCCTCGCCATGGGCTGCAACTTCTTCGGGCTCGAACTCAAGGTCTACATGGTGAAGGTAAGCTACTTCCAGAAGCCCTACCGCCGCTCCCTCATCGAGACGTGGGGCGCCAAAGTCGTGCCCAGCCCCAGCCCCGACACCAACGCGGGACGACGCATCCTAGCCGAAGACCCCGATTCCCCGGGAAGCCTCGGGATCGCCATAAGCGAGGCGGTCGAGGACTGCGTGCAGCGCGAGGACACCAAGTACTCGCTGGGCAGCGTTCTCAACCACGTGCTGCTTCATCAGACGATTGTCGGCGAGGAGTGCATGAAGCAGATGGAGATGGCAGGCGACTACCCGGACATGGTCATAGGCTGCGTGGGCGGCGGCTCCAACTTCGCAGGCGCCTGTTTGCCCTTCGTGCGTGAGCGGCTGGTGAACGGAAAGAAAACGCGTTTCATCGCCGTCGAGCCGGAGGCATGCCCCACTCTCACCCGCGGCCCCGACGCCTACGACTTCGGCGACACCGCCGGTATGACGCCGCTTGTCAAGATGTTCACGCTCGGGCACACGTTCGTCCCGCCCGCGATCCACGCCGGCGGACTGCGTTACCACGGCATGGCGCCCATCATCTGTGAGCTCCAGCGTCTGGGCATTCTGGAAGCAAAGGCCTACCACCAGAACCCCGTCTTCCAGGCCGCCGTTCAGTTCGCGCGCAGCGAGGGGTTTGTCCCCGCACCTGAGACGGCGCACGCCATCCGCGCCGCCATCGACGAGGCCCTGGCGTGCAAAGAGTCCGGCGAGTCGAAGGTGATCCTTATTGCGTTCAGCGGCCACGGCCACTTCGACATGGGCGCCTACGACCGGTACTTCGCGGGAGAGCTGGAGGACTACTCCTACTCGGAGGACAAGGTACGGGAGGCGCTGGAGCACCTGCCGAAGGTGTGAGGACAGCGGGCGGCGACATCTGGCCGAAAAGCGATCGCACGAGCCAGATCGCGGCGTGCCACCGCGCTCCATGCCGCAGCGCCCTCAGCGCAGGCGGCCCGACGCTGCGCCGTCGACCGTCCCCGCATCAAGAATCGCCGGCATGGGGCAGGCGAGTTAGAATGCAGTATCACGGGTCTCGTTGAAACTCAGATACAGAGCGCTGGAAGACTATGGCAAGAAAACGCATATTGACCGGAGACAGGCCCACAGGCGACCTCCATCTGGGCCACTACGTCGGCTCGCTCGATAACCGCATCCGCCTGCAGGACGAGTTCGAGTGCTTCTTCATAATCGCCGACTATCACGCGCTCACGACGTCCTATGACCGCGCGTCGGAGGTGCAGGAGAATATCCGCGGCCTCGTGCTCGATTACCTGAGCGTGGGGATCGACCCCGAACGAAGCACGATCTTTCTCCAATCGCTCGTCCCCGAGATCCCCGAACTGTACATGTTCTTCTCCATGCTGGTGACGGTTCCCCGCCTCCAGCGCGTGCCGACGCTCAAGCAGATCATGCGTGACCTCAGCCTCGAGACGGCGACCCTCGGCCTGCTCGAGTACCCCGTCCTCCAGGCGGCGGACATCCTTTGCGTGCGCGGCGACGTCGTCCCCGTGGGCAAGGACCAGGCGTCGCACGTGGAGCTGACGCGCGAGATAGCGCGCCGCTTCAACGACCTGTACGGCCGCGTCTTCCCGCTGCCGGAGGCGCTCATCGGCGAGGTGCCGACCCTGCCCGGTACCGACGGCAAGGCGAAGATGAGCAAGTCGCTGGGCAACGCCATCTTCCTTTCCGACGACGCGGAGACGGTGCGTCGCAAGGTGATGAGCATGTACACCGACCCCACGCGTATTCACGCCACCGACCCCGGTCACGTGCGGGGCAACCCCGTGTTCACTTACCACGACGCGTTCAACCGCGACAGGGAAGAGGTCGACGACCTCAAGCGACGCTATCGTCGCGGCCGCGTGGGCGATGTGGAGGTGAAGCAGCGGCTCATTCGCGCGCTCAACGAGTTCCTCGATCCGATCCGCGAGCGCCGCGCCCGCTACGAGCAGCAGCCCGGCCTGGCGGAAGAGATCGTGCGAGAGGGGAGCGAGCGCGCGCGTCGTGAGGCGCAGGAGACGTTGCGTCTAGCCCGCGAGGCGATGGGCTTCACGTATCTCCGCTGACGTATTCGCGTCGATGCATGGGAAACGGGTAGGCGGGTGCCCTTCCGGCCCTGCGTTTGGACGGCGGCGTTCGCGCCATTGCTGCGGGGCGCGCGGTGCGCGGGCGACGCGAGCGCCGAAGGCGCTCAGGGCTGTCGCCTGACGCGACAGCCCGCCCGCTCCGCGGGCGCGTCGCCCGCAAACACACGCCTCGCTTCCAAGAACGCTCGCACCCTTCGCCCTCGGTCGACCGCTTCCCGCCCGTCAACGCTGCACTGACAATGCAGATCGTCCGAACCGCCTCGACGGTGTAGAATCCTTTCGGGTCTTGAAGTCAGAAGGGGGCAGCGCATGGTCATGAAATGGTGGGGCTGGGGCGACGAAGAAAAGTCCTTCCCCCTCGCCGACGCCGACAAGTTCTGGGCCTTCGCCGAACAACGTCTCGGCAAGAGCAACCCGCGCCCGCGCCTCCGCTCCCTTGACGACGCCACCCTGCCGCCGTCGCGCCTCGACCCGTCCAGCCTCAGCGCCCTCCAGAAGGCCGCCGGAGACGCGCCTCTCAGGGTCGACGTTCCCGCACGCGCCGTTCACAGCGTCGGCAAAGGCTACTGCGATCTCGTCCGAATCCGCAGCGGCACCGTCGACCCCGCCACTGACGCCGTCATCTACCCCGAAAGCGAGGACGCGGTAGCGCGTATCCTGGAGACCGCAGCAGAACGAAGCATAAGCGTCGTCCCCTTCGGCGGCGGCACGACCGTCGTCGGCGGCCTCGACCCCGTAGGCGAGCGTCCCGTCGTCACCCTCGCCCTCTACCGCCTGGACCGCGTACTCGCCATCGACCCCGTATCGGCGACAGCGACCGTGGAAGCCGGGATCCTGGGGCCCGCCCTCGAGGCCGAGCTGGGCAAGGCCGGCTTCACACTCGGCCACTTCCCGCAATCCTTCGAGTACTCCTCGCTCGGCGGCTGGATCGCCACCCGCTCCGCCGGACAGAAATCGACCCTGTACGGCAAAATCGAGGAGCGGGTCCAGTCGTTGCGAATGCTCTTCCCCGGCGGAGCTTTCACGACCGCCGATGTCCCCGCCGCTGCCGCTGGCCCCGACTTCGCGCAGGTCATCACCGGCTCCGAGGGCGTCCTCGGCGTCATCACCCGCGCTACCATGCGTCTTGCCCCCGCGCCGCCGCGCTCCGAGTACCACGGCTACCTCCTGCCTTCGTTCGCCGAGGGAGTCGAAGCGGCGCGGCGCGTCATGCAGGCGGGGCTCAAGCCCGCCGTCATGCGCCTCTCCGACGAGGCGGAAACGGAGGCAACGGCCGTCATGCGGGCAGGCGCCGAAGGCATTGCAGCGTCCATCCTCATCATGGGCTTCGACGGCGAGGAGGACGACATACGCGCCTGGCGCCAGAGCGCCGAACGCATCCTCGAAAAGCACGGCGCTCGCTCCCTGGGGCCCGGGCTCGGCGAGGCATGGGAGCGCTCCCGCTTCGAGCTGCCCTACCTGCGCGACCTCCTCCTCGATCACGGCATCATGGTCGATACCCTCGAAACCGCGACCACCTGGGACCGCTATCTGCCTCTGTATCAGGCCGTGCGCACCGCTATGGAACAGGCGCTGGGCGGCCGCGGCATCGTCATGGCCCACCTCTCCCACGCCTACACCAACGGCGCCTCGATCTATTACACTTTCCTCGCCGCGCAGGAGGAAGGCAACGAAATCGAGCAGTGGCGGCGCCTGAAGCGCGCGGCCACGCAGGCAATCGTCGACAACGGCGGCGCTCTCAGTCATCACCACGGAGTCGGCACCGAGCACCGGCCCTGGGTGCCGGCGTATCTGGGCGAGGGCGTGCGCGCGCTGGACGCCCTCAAGAACGCCTTCGACTCGAAGGGAATAATGAACCCGGGCAAACTGCTGCCCGAGAGCAAGGAGCGGGCGAATGTTCGGAGTGGGCCGTAAGAAAGCGGAAGGCAGCTTCTCCATACACACGCGCGCCGCCGCTATCGAACGGATGCGACGCGAAGTCTTCGATCTGCTCGTCATCGGCGGCGGCATCACCGGCACCGCAATCGCCCGCGACGCGGCCATGCGTGGGCTATCCGTCGCGCTTCTGGAGAAGGGCGACTTCGCGGCGGGCACGAGCAGCCGCTCGTCGAAGATGGTGCACGGCGGCCTCCGCTACCTGAAGGGCGGGCACGTGCGCCTGGTGCGCGAGGCCCTCCACGAGCGCGGCGTCCTCCTCAGGCTGGCGCCCCACCTCGTGCAGCCCGTCTCCTTCCTCTTCCCCGTCTACGAGACCGGCGACGATAGCCGCCTCAAGCTGCGCCTCGGCCTGACCGCCTACGACATGCTTGCCGGCTCGGAGCGGCTCACGCGACACACGTCGCTCTCGCGCGAGAAGGCCGCAGAAGTAGAGCCCCTCCTCCGCTTCGACGGCCTCCAGGGCGCCTTCCGCTTCACCGACTGCCTGGTCAATGATGCCCGCCTCACCCTCGCCACCGCCAGATCGGCGGTCAGGAGCGGCGCCGTCACGGTCAATTACGCCCCCGTGATCGCCCTCGAGCGCGACAGCGAGCGCGTGTCCGGCGCCTCATTCCGCGATGCGATAAGCGGCAAAGAACACCTGGTGCGCGCGCGCGTCGTCGTCAACGCCGCCGGCCCCTGGGTGGACGGCCTCCGTGCTCTGGCCGGCGAACCGCCTATGCTCCGCCCGACGAAGGGAGTCCACATCGTCGTTCCCCGCGCCCGGCTGCCCGTTTCGGGCACCGTCGTCATCCCCAGCGACGACCGGCGCATGCTCTTCGTCGTCCCTGCGGGTGAATGCACCTACGTCGGCACCACCGATACCGACTACCGCATCGACCCCGCACTGGCCCGCACCGACAGCGAAGATGCCGGCTACCTGCTTCGTGCAGTCAACGCGCTGTTCCCCGAGACGCGCCTCTCCCCCGAGGACATCGTCGCCACCTGGGCAGGAGTCCGCCCGCTGGTAGCGGAAGAGGGCGCCCCCACGCCCTCCGACGTCTCCCGCGACTACGATATCGACATCGGACCACCAGGGTTCTACTCGATAGCAGGCGGCAAGCTCACCACCTGCCGCTCCATGGCCCAGGGGCTCGTTGACCGCGTGATCGAAGAGGAGGGACGTCGTTTTGGCTGGCAGACGAAGCCCCCGCGCACCTCCGTCGTGCCGCTGGTCGGCGGCAACATCGATAGCTTTGAACGCTACCGGCGTGGCCTCATGCCCGCGCTGGAAGAAAGCTGGGGTCTCCAGCCGCGCACCGCATACAGGCTCCTGCGCTCATACGGCACAGAGTACGTCCGCGTACTGGCGTACGCCCTGCGCGACCCCGCTCTCCTGCGCCCGCTATCCCCTTCTTGCCCCGTCCTGCGCGCGGAAGCCCTCTACGCGGCGGAAGAAGAGATGGCGCTCACGCTCGAAGACTTCATGGCCCGGCGCACCGACCTGATGCTGTTCCACCCCACGCACGGCCTCGACGCCGCCCCCGAGGCCGCCCGGCTTATGGGAAGCGTCCTCGGGTGGGGATGGCGCGAGCGCCGCCGCCAGGTCGCGCGATACCGCGAAAGCGTCGCACAGATGACTGCCTTGCTCAACGACATGTCGCCGTCACAGCCGAAGACCGCTCGGTGATGACGCAAAGCCGGAGGGCGCGCCACCTCACGCTTCCCCCAACAACGACGCGCCCCCTTCGGTTCTGCGCTTCACCGCTAGCCAAACCGCCGTTCGATGCCCTATCATCAAAGGTGTCCCTCATTGCTGGAATTGGAAGGAGACTAAATGCACGTACCCTGTACGATCGTGCGCCTCGGCCTCGTCGACTACATGGAAGCCTGGGAGCTGCAAAAGCGGCTCGCCGAAGAGGTGAAGCAAGGACAATCGGAGGGCTGGCTTCTCCTGCTCGAGCACCCGCACACCTACACCTTCGGGCGCGCCGGCGACCCCAACAACCTGCGCCTCGACGAAGAGCAGCTTGACCAGATCGGCGCCCGCGTCTACTGGGTCGACCGCGGCGGCGACGTCACCTATCACGGCCCCGGCCAGCTCGTCGGCTACCCCATCGTCGACCTCCGCCGCTGGGATGAAGGGCCGCGCTGGTTCGTCTACACCCTGGAAGCGGCGCTTATCGACGCCCTCGCCGCGCTCGGCGTGAAGTCCGAGCGTTCGGAAGGACGGCCCGGCGTCTGGGCGGGCAACGAAAAGCTGGCCGCCATCGGACTGCACATCTCGAAAGGCGTCACGACCCACGGTTTCGCGCTCAACGTCGACCCCGACCTTTCGTATTTCGAACACATCGTCTCCTGCGGCCTCGCCGATGCCGGCGCTACTTCCGTAAGCCGCATCCTTGGCCGCCCGGTCGGTTTCGACGAGGCCGCGGACGCGGTCACCGACGCCCTCGTGCGCCGCTTCACTCTGGAGCCGCGCAGCATCCCGGCCGGCGAGTTGCTCGTCCGGCTTGCGACAGGCTAGTCACCGTTCGCGCAGTATCGGAGGAGTCGGAAATGGAGTACAGACGCTTGGGCAACTCAGGCCTCAAAATCTCGCTAGCGGGCCTCGGCTGCAACAACTTCGGCTGGCGCTGCGACGAGCAGCAGAGCGCCCTCGTCGTGCACAAGGCGCTGGACCTGGGCGTCAACTTCTTCGACACCTCGAACAGCTACGGCCGCGGCCTCTCCGAGGAATACCTGGGAAGGGCGCTGGCGGGGCACCGCAGCGAAGTGATCATCGCCACCAAGGTCGGCAGCCGCGTGGGCGAGGAGCCTCTCCAATCGGGCGCCTCGCGACGCCACATAATGCAGCAGGTAGAAGGCAGCCTGCGCCGTCTCGCCACCGACCACGTCGACCTCTACCAGATCCACTTCCCCGATGAGTCCACGCCCGCCGAGGAGACGATGCGCGCCCTCGACGACCTTGTGCGTCAGGGGAAGGTGCGTTACGTCGGCTGCTCTAACTACGCGGCGTGGCAGGTCGTGGAGTCGCAGCTGATCGCGAAGGCCCACGGGCTTACCCCCTTCGTCTCCGCGCAGAACCGCTATAACCTGATGGAGCGCCGCATCGAAAAGGACCTCGTCCCCGTTTGCGACAAGTACGGGCTCGGCATTCTCCCCTACTTCCCCCTCGCCAGCGGCTTTCTCACCGGCAAGTACCGTCGCGGCGAGCCCCTGCCGGAAGGGACGCGCCTGGCCGCGGTCGCGCCGATAGCCGGCGACGTCCTCACCGAGCAAAACTTCGACATGCTGGAAAAGCTGGAGGCTTTCGCCCAGGCCAGGGGCCGGCCGTTGGTCGACCTCGCTCTCGGCTGGCTGGCGTCACATCCCTACATCTCTTCCGTCATCGCCGGCGCCACCCGGCCGGAGCAGGTGGAACAGAACGTGAACGCCGTCTCTTGGCGGCTCAGCGACGAGGAGATGGCCGAAATCGACGCCCTGACCTGACGAACGCGGCCGCGATCACGGCGCGGCAAGGAGGCTGACATGAAGATCACCGAGGTAAGGACACGCGTCTTCGAGTTCCCCCATCACGAGCACCCGTTCGCCGCCACCTGGCAGCCGTTTCCCAGCAGCACTCATCGCCTCACCCTCGTGGAAGTGGCCACCGACGCCGGAATTACGGGCATCGGTTCCGGCGGCGTCGCCACGCGCATGAACACCGCCGGCCCCCTCTTCGTCGGCCAGGACCCTCTCGATATCGAGCGGCATGCCCACCTCCTGCGCACCATCACCTACTTCATGGGGCGCCCCTGGGCCGTCGAGGTCGCCCTCTGGGACATCGCCGGCAAGGCGGCGGGCCTGCCCCTCTACCGTCTACTCGGCGGACACAAGAGCCGCGTCCGCGCCTACGCCAGCACCGGCGAGCTCAGGCCGGCGGAACGGCGCGTCGACGACGTGCTCCGCCTCCGCGAGGAAGGGTTCACTGCCGTCAAGCTGCGGTTCCACAGCCCGAACGCCCGCGACGACCTGCCCGTCCTCGAAGCCGTGCGCAAAGCGGTCGGCGACTCGATGGAGATAATGGTCGACGCCAATCAGGCGTGGAACCTCCCCGGCGATCCTGTCGCGCACCGCTGGGACCTCCAGACGGCAGTGATGATGGCGCGCGAGATGGAGAACTACGGCGTGTACTGGCTGGAGGAGCCGCTCTGGGCGTACGACTACGACGGTCTCGCCGCCCTGCGCCGGACGGTGAACCTGCGCCTCGCCGGCGGCGAGCTCAACCCCGCTTTGCACGAGTTCCGCACCTACCTGGAAAAGGGCTGCTACGACGTCTATCAGCCGGACGCCACGTTCGCCGGCGGCATCAGCGGCGCCCGCAAAGTCGCCGGTATGGCGGAAGCCGCGGGGCTCACCTTCGCGCCTCACACCTGGTCGAACGGCATCGGTCTCGTGGCCAACCTCCACCTCGCGGCGGCTGTCCCCAACTGCTCGTTCATCGAGTTCCCGTACGACCCGCCCTCCTGGACGCTGGAAGTACGCGATTTCCCGCTGACGGAGCCGGTGCGGATCGACGGCGACGGCTACCTCTCGCTGCCCGATAGGCCCGGGCTCGGCATCGAGATCGACGAGGAGAAGCTTCAGCGCTACGAGATCGGGGGCGAACAGTACGAAGCTAGCGCATAAGTCCGGCGGCGGCGCCGGTTACCTCTAAGCGTCAGAAAGGTATTATAGAGCCGGCACGGAACAAACCAAGGAGGTCGCCAGCATGGCCAGCGAGTACTGGAGCAAGTTCGCCCGGAGACGTGTTTCGAGGAGGAGCGTCCTCAAAGCGGGCGCAGCCGCTGGTTTAGGAGCCGCCGCCCTCGGCGCGGCAGCTTGCGAGGGAGACGGCGAAGAAGGGACGCCGGCAGGGGGCGAGACACCCGCCGCCGGCGAGACGCCCGTCCCCGGTGGAAAGGCCACGTTCGGCATACCCACCGACCCCGGCAACCTCGACCCCCAGCAAAGCATAACCGCAGGCTACCTTTCCGCCCGCATCCATAACCCCTTGCACGCCATCAACATGTCCACCCAGGAATTCACGCCGCTCATCGCAGAGAAGCTCGAACAGCCGGACAACACGACATACATCTGGACGCTCCGCAAGGGCGTGAAGTTTCACGACGTCGACCCCACCTTTGGACGCGAGGTGACCGCGGAGGACGTGAAGTACAGCTTCGACCGCCTTAAGGCCGGACCGACGCTCAACGATAGAAAACTCCTCACGCTGTACACTGAGACTTACGAGGCAGTCGACACCTACACATTCAAGCACGCGACAAACAGGCTGTTCTCTCCGGCAATCTACCACCACGGGAATTACCCTTACTGCATCGTGCCCCGCGAGGCCGTCGAAAAGTGGGAAGACCTGTCCTCGCACGCCTCCGGCTGCGGCGCATGGATACTGGACGGGTTTACCCGCGGCGAGCGAGTCCGCCTGCGAAAAAACCTCGACTACTACCTGGCGGGCCGGCCGTTCCCCGACGAGGAAGAATGGCTGGTCATCCCGGACACCGGCACTCTCTGGCAGACCTTCAAGACGGGCAAGCTGGACTACGTTGCCGTCAACCTGGACAAGTTCAAGCGGGCCGAGGTGGAGGGGAACCCATCCTACCAGGTCGAGACCTCGCCTTCGCTCTTTACGACTAATTGCTACATCAGGGTTGACAGGCCGCCCTTCAGCGATGACCGCGTGCGGGAGGCGCTTGACATCGCCATCGACCGCGACGACCTGATTGACAAACTGTACTTCGGAGAGGGAAAGTACAACGGCCCTGTCCCCTGGCCGCTGGAATACTGGGCCTTGCCGCAGGACGAGATCCGGACGGTCCTAAAGTACGACGCCGAAAAGGCCACCCAGCTTCTCAGCGCCGCCGGCTACGGCGACGGCCTTGAACTCAACGCCCCCTGCGTGAACTTCGGCGACCCCCCTAAAGCAGCGGAGATCGTCGCCGACCACTACCGGCGCATCGGCGTCAGGATGAACATCGCGCTCAAGGAGCTGGGCGTCTATCTGTCCCAGTACCAGTACCCCGGCGAGTTCGACATCACCTTCTTCCTCAACCTTCCCTACATGGAGCCGGACATGCCGCTCCGGTCCTACTACAGCAAGGGCCAGAACGCCGACAGAAACCCCGGTCGCAGCAGCGATTCGGAAGTGGACGCCTTGATCGAGGGCGGCTGGGAGATATTCGACATCGACGAGAGACAAGAGTACTACCGCGACGTCCAGCGCGTACTACTGAGGAAGCACGGGCCCATGTACCCGCTGTGCTCCCCGGAAGGCCACGTCGGATACTCGGCAAGGATGCGGGGCCTGCAGGAAGGCACCGGCCTCATAGGCTGGCTGGGCATAAGTTACTGGGTGCAGTAGAGGACCAACGTGGCGGAGCGCCGGCGCCAGGGAAGCAGGCCGGAAATGGAACGGCTGCCCCGGGACCTTTTCGAGGAGATAACCGGGGTACGCCTGCGACGCCCTCAAACCGTCTCCGAACAGGCGGGGCGGCGGCTCCGCCCCGAACCGCTGACGAAGGACGGTCGCCTCGCCCTCCTCGTCGCCGACCAGCCCGCGCGCCAGGCCCTCGCGAGCGGCGGCGACCCGCTCGCCCTCAGCGACCGCTACTCGTTCCTCTCGCGCATCGTTTTCGCCCTCACCGCCGGCGGCCTCGACGGCGTGGCCGCGACGACGGACGTCATCGACGAGCTGCTCATTGTCTGCCACCTGCTCGAAGAGCGCGGGCACCCCCGCATTCTCGACGGCAAGCTGCTCATCGCCAGCATGAACCCGGGCGGCGCGGCCGGCAGCGTGTGGGAAATTGACAGCCGTTTCACCAGCTTCGTTCCCCAGACGGTCGCTGTTTTGCGCCTCGACGGCGCCCGCCTCACGCTACGCCTCACCGCCTCGGAGACCCGCTCCGCCGACGCCGTCGCCGCCTGCGCCGCCGCCATAACCGAGCTGAACGCCCTCGGGCTGACCGTCTTCCTCGACGCCGCCCCCGTGCAGAAGGCCGACGGCCGCTGGCGCACTCTCAGGGAGCCGGCTGATCTCGTCAAGCTGGCCGGCCTCGCCTCCGCTCTCGGCGACTCCAGCCTCGGATTATGGCTCGCCCTTCCCTACTGCGAAGGCTTCGCCGCCGTCGCCGCTGCCACGACGCTCCCGCTTTTCGTCTCGACGGGAGCGGACGTGACCGACGCGGGTCAGTGCGTCGAGGAGACGCAGGCGGCGATGAGAGCGGGTCCCAATGCGCGGGGCGCCCTGCTGGCGGCGAGCGTACTTTTCCTCGAAGGCGCGGCTGATGCGGTGAAGGCGGTGGCGCGCGCCGTCCGTCCCGACCGCTGACTCGACGACACGGCTCGCCTCTCGTCACCCGCAGGACGCCCCCACTTTGTAAGGGAGCACGGAGATGAAGGAAACTGTAGGCTTCATCGGTCTCGGCCTCATGGGGAAGCCCATGAGCCTCAATCTGCTGCGCGCCGGCTACCCGCTCGTCGCGCACAGCCGCAGCCCGGGGCCGGTAGCGGAAGTGGTGAAGGAGGGAGCCGAGCGTGCCGCCACTCCCCGCGAGCTGGCCTCCCACGCCGATGTCGTCATCACCATGCTGCCCGACACGCCGGACGTCGAGACGGTGCTGATGGCGGAGAACGGCGTCTTCGCGGGAATGCGCCCCGGCTGCCTGGTGATCGACATGAGCACCATCTCGCCCGTCGCCGCCCGGCGCCTCGCCGCCGAAGCGGAAGCGCGGGGCGCGCAGATGCTCGATGCCCCCGTCTCCGGCGGCGACGTGGGCGCCATCAACGCCACCCTCTCGATCATGGTGGGCGGGCCGGAGGAGGCCTTCCAGCGCGCGCTGCCCCTGTTCCTGACGCTGGGAAAGAACATCGTCCACGTGGGCGGCGCCGGCGCGGGCCAGATCTGCAAGGCCTGCAACCAGATCGTCGCGGCGATGACGCTTCAGGCGGTCTCGGAGGCGCTCGTGCTGGCGCGCAAGGCCGGCGTCGACCCGGCGAAGGTGCGGCAGGCCCTGCTGGGCGGGTTCGCCGCCAGCCGCGTACTTGAAGTGCACGGCCAGCGCATGCTCGACCGCGAGTTCCGCCCCGGCTTCCGCTCGCGCCTGCACGCAAAAGACCTGAACATCGCCCTCGCCACCGGCCGCGAGTACAATGCCCCTCTGCCCGGGACGGCGCAGGCGCTGGAGCTGTACAAGTCGCTCCTGGCTTCCGGCCACGGCGACGACGACAACAGCGCCCTTGTCCTCGTGCTCGAGCGCCTGGCAGGCATGCCCGAGTCGACCGGACAAGGATAACCCGAGGCGTTGTCGGGCCTCGCTGGTGATTGCGATAGGAGGTTGGGGCTGCGAGACGTCGCGGTGCGGACAGAGAGCCGGAAGATCGGGGCGGACGGCGTGATCGAACTCGAGCCGCACTCAGCGAACGTGATAGCGCTCCAGCTAACGTAAGGCGGGGCAGGTCGACGGCAAAGCCGCGATATGGGCTTCTCAGTCGCGGACGGGAGAGCTCGCCGCTTCTCTCGCCGCGCGCAACTCCTGCGCCGCGTTTCGCGCCAGCAGGTCGACGTCCGAGCTCACCAACACGAACCGAAAGCCATCGGCTACTCGTTTCGCCGCCATCCGGCTGCCGGCGTGTATCCCCGCCGCCACCCCATGCCGGCGGCACGCCTCCAGGATATGGCCCAGCGCCTCGGAGTACACGGCGTCACCCTCGCGGTCCGGCTTCGGCTCAAGCCCCAGCGAGAGGCTGAGGTCCATCGGCCCGACGTAGATGGCGTCGACTCCCGGCACGGAGAGGATGTCGTCGAGGTTCTCCAGCGCGGAAGCCGTCTCAATCATGGGGATGCAGCAGACGCTTTCCTCCGCTCGCTCAAAATAGCCGCCGCCCAGCCCGGCGCGCGTCGGGCCGTAGCTGCGGATGCCGCGGGGAGGGTAGCGACAGGCGCTAACCGCCAGCTCCGTGTCGGCGCGGGTGTTGATGAGCGGCACGATGACCGCCTGCGCTCCCGCGTCGAGAACCTTCATTATGATCGCCGGGTCGTTCCAGGGGACGCGCACCACCGGCGCCGTGCGCGTGGTGGAGATCGCCTGCAGCATCGGCACCGCCCGCTGATAATCGACCAGCCCGTGTTGCATGTCGATGCACAGCCAGTCGTAGCCTGCCCGCGCCATCACCTCCGCGCTGAACGAGTCCGGTATCGATAGCCACGCTCCTAGGGCCGCCTTGTCTTCCTTCCAGAGCCGCCGCAACGAGTTCTCCGTCATCGGGCTTGCCTCCTGCCAGGCGCCGCCGGCGCCGCCAAATGCCGGCGAAACGCAATCGCAGTATAGGCGTAGACGCGCTCAATTGTCTGTAGCGAAGCCGAAAGCGCCGTCGAAAAAGCGCCTCCGGGGCGCGGGAGTGGCGAGCGCCGGCCCCCCTCGAACCGGGGAGTGTCGATTCAGCAGTACCCGCTCGGAAGTTGCGTACCTTGCGAACGCCCTGAAATGCGGTATAATATAAACGGTCCCCCAGACCAAACGGAGATAAGATTTGAGTTTCGCTGACAAAGCGCTGATATGCCGCGATTGTGGCGGCAGTTTTGTGTTCACCGCCGGTGAGCAGGAATTTTACGCCAGCAAGGGGCTGCAGAACGAGCCCGTTCGCTGCCCTTCCTGCCGCGCTGCCCGCAAGACCGCCCGCACGAACGAGGTGGAGGACGGGTACGTCCGCTATGGCGCCTTCGCCAGCTTCGGCGGGCGCACGCCCCGTCAGATGCACCCCGCGACATGCGCCGAGTGCGGCATGATGACGGAAGTGCCCTTCGTGCCCCGCGGCGACCGGCCCGTCTACTGCAGCGCCTGCTACACCAAGATCCGCGCCCGCGAACAGGCCTCTTCTTCCTGACGCCTTACCCCTTTTTCCCCGCCGGAGCCCGCCCAAATTGGACCCCGACCCTACGCGATATCGCCGCGTTGCGCCGCCGTGACCATCTCCGATTGACCGCCCACTTCGTCGACAATATACTTGTGTGGAAAGGCTGTGACGGAGACGAGTAAGCCGGTGGAGCCGGACAGCGAGTCCGGTATGGTGTGAGCGCCCCGGGAGGGGTCCCGGCAGCGCCGGGAGACGCGGCGGCGCCGGCCGAAAATCACTCCTGAGCCGCCGACCGAACATCCTTCCGCCGAGGGACAAGTAGGCTCGGACGGGTTCGTCCCACGTTAGAGGGACGGGGGCATGAACGCGTGCCCCGGAAAGCGCTCGCCTGAGGCGAGAATCGGGGTGGTACCGCGGGTAATGATCGCCCGTCCCTGGCTGGGACGGGTTTCTTATTGGAGAGAAGTCATGTTTAGACCGGTCCCGGCAAAGGTCGACTTCCCGGCCCTCGAACGCGACATCCTGCGCTGGTGGCGCGAGGAGGGAATGATCGAGAAGTACTTGCGCCGCAACCAGGCGTCCCCTCAGAAGTGGTCGTTCATCGATGGCCCCATCACCGCCAACAACCCGATGGGCGTCCACCACGCCTGGGGGCGCACCTACAAGGACATCTACCAGCGCCTGAAGACGATGCAGGGCTTCCGCCAGCGCTACCAGAACGGCTTCGACTGCCAGGGGCTGTGGATCGAGGTCGAGGTCGAGCGGGAGATGGGGTTCAAGTCCAAGCGCGACATCGAGGCCTTCGGCATCGACCGGTTTGTAGAGGCGTGCAAGGACCGCGTCCGCCGCTTCTCCGCCATCCAGACCGAACAGTCGATCCGCCTCGGCTACTGGATGGACTGGGACAACTCTTACTACACGTTCTCCGACGAGAACAATTACACCATCTGGCACTTCCTCAAGCGTTGCCACGAGGAAGGCTGGCTCTACAAGGGCCACGACGTGATGCCCTGGTGCCCTCGCTGCGCCACTGGCCTCTCGCAACACGAGATCGTCACCGAAGGCTACCGCGAGCTGACGCACCCCAGCGTCTACCTCAAGTTCCCTCTGGAAGGACGCGACAGGGAGAGCCTTCTAGTCTGGACGACGACGCCCTGGACGCTCTCCTCCAACACCGCGGCCGCCGTCCATCCCGATCTCGACTACGTCCGCGTGCGCCAGGGCGACGAGACGTACTATCTGGCGAAGGCGGCGCTCGGAGTGCTGCAAGGCGGCTACGAGGTGCTGGGCGAGCTCAAGGGCGCGGAGATGGCCGGCTGGAAGTATCGCGGCCCCTTCGACGAGCTCCCGCCGCAGCATGGCGTCGAGCACCGGGTCGTCCCCTGGGAGGAGGTCAGCGAGACGGAAGGAACGGGAATCGTCCACATCGCGCCTGGCGCCGGCAAAGAGGACTTCCTGCTGAGCAAGGACTTCGGGCTGGCCGTCATCGCACCCCTCGACGAAGCCGGCAACTTCCTCCCCGGGTTCGGCTGGCTCAGCGGCCGCAACGTCGCCGACGTTACGCAGCCTGTCTTCGACGACCTCGCCCGCAAGGGCATCCTCTATCGTGTCGAAGACTACACCCACCGCTACCCCGTTTGCTGGCGCTGCGAGAGCGAGCTTGTCTTCCGCCTGGTGGATGAGTGGTTCATCTCCATGGACGAGCTGCGCCACCGTATCGCCGCCGTCACCAAGAGGATCCGCTGGATCCCCGAGTTTGGCCTGGCGCGCGAGCTCGACTGGCTCCAGAACATGGAAGACTGGATGATCTCGAAAAAGCGCTACTACGGCCTCGCGCTGCCCATCTACGAGTGCCGCGAGTGCGGCAACGTCGAGGTCATGGGCGGCGACGAGGAACTGCGCGAGCGCGCCGTCGAGGGCTGGGAGGAGTTCGAGGGGCACTCGCCCCACCGGCCGTGGATCGACGCCGTGAAGATCCGCTGCTCGAAGTGCGGCGCCCTCGTCGGCCGCATCCCTGACGTGGGCAACCCCTGGCTCGACGCCGGCATCGTGCCCTATTCCACGCTCCACTACCGGCACAACCGCGCCTACTGGGAGGAGTGGTTCCCCGCCGACTGGATATCGGAGAGCTTTCCCGGCCAGTTCCGCAACTGGTTCTATTCGCTGCTCGCCATGAGCACTGTGCTCGAGGACCGCGAGCCTTTCCGCGCCTGCTTCGGCTACGCCCTCCTTCGCGACGAAAAGGGCGAAGAGATGCACAAGAGCAAGGGCAACGCCATCTGGTTCGACGACGCCGCCGAACGCATGGGCGTCGACGTCATGCGGTGGCTCTTCGCGCGCCATAACCCGACGGCCAACCTGAACTTCGGCTGGCACAGCGGCGACGAGATCCGTCGCGGCTTTGTGCTCACGCTCTGGAACACTTACTCTTTCTTCGTCACCTACGCCAACATCGACCGCTTCGTGCCCGGCGCGGCCCCGGGCGCGCGTGCCTCCGCCGACCTCGATCGCTGGATACTGTCCGGCCTGAACCAGCTCATCGACCGCGTCACCGTAGCGCTGGAAGAGTTCGATTCGATGACCGCAACCCGGCACATCGAGGCGTTCGTGGAGGATCTCTCGAACTGGTACGTGCGCCGCAGCCGCCGCCGCTTCTGGAAGAGCGAGGACGACGCCGACAAGCGCACGGCTTACGAGACGTTGCACACCTGCCTGGTGACGCTCTCCAAGCTCCTCGCGCCGTTCGTGCCCTTCCTCGCTGAGGCGATGTACCAGAACCTCGTGCGCTCCCACGACGCAACGGCGCCCGAAAGCGTCCACCTCTGCGATTGGCCCGTCGCCGACATGTCGCTGGTGGACGAGCGGCTGGACGGCGAAGTCCGCCTCGTCATGCGGCTGGTGGGGCTGGGACGGTCGGCGCGAAGCAAGGCCGGCATCAAGGTGAGGCAGCCGCTGGCCCGCGCCTTCGTGAAAGTGCGCGCCCGCTCAGAACAGGCAGCGGTGCAGAGTCTCGCCGGGCAGGTCAAGGAAGAGCTGAACGTCAAAGAGCTGACGCTGATCGACGACGACAGCGAATTCGTATCGTACGAGGTGCGGTCCAATCGCGCAGCGCTCGGGCCAAAGTACGGGCGCGAGCTGGGCGAAATATGTGAAGCGCTGCGAAGCCTCGACTCACGCGCCGTTGCGGATGCGCTGTCCCGCCGCGAGCCCGTCGTTGCCGGCAGGTGGACGCTGGAGCCGGGCGAGATCGACGTGGCGGCCCACGACCGCGAGGGCTTCGCGACCGCCGCCGAGTACGGCTACCTGGTGGCGATCCCCACCGAGATCACGCCCGAGCTTGCCGACGAGGGGCTGGCGCGCGAGATCGTGCACCGCCTCCAGACGATGCGTCGCAATGCCGCCTTCGACATTGCCGACCGCATCGTCACCTACTACCGCGATGGCGACGACCTGCGGCGGGTGATGACGGCCTTCGGCGAGTACGTGCGTCAGGAGACGCTGTCGCTCGAGCTGGTCGAGGGGGAGGCGCCGCCGGACGCCCATCGCGAGGAACACACGGTAGACGGCCATCGAATGCGCCTGGCGGTCAGGAAAGCGTGATCGAAGAAGAGGAGAGGGGCAGTATCTAGCCTGCCCCTCCGAGTCTCGGCTGTCCTGGTCGTTCTCTACCCGGGCGTCGCCGTCGGTTCGGGCGTGGCGGTAGGCGTTGCCGTGGCCTCCGCTCCCGGTAGGTTCTTGGGGCCTACCACAACGGGAGCGGTCACGTCCGTCGGGTTGCGCACCGTCGCATCCACCCAGAGCTGGTACTCTTCCACGTCGCTCGGCATGTCCTCAATAGCGATGTCGAACGTGCCAGTGGCGCCGCGCGAGAGCTTCGCCGGGTCGAGGAAGACGCGCCCGACCCGCACCACATCCCCGTCGTCGTCGTAGAAGGCAGCGCACACCTGCACGGCGTAGAACGTCTTGCTGTCGTCGTTCTCGACCTTACCCGTAAGGTGGGTGGTGTCGCCGTCAACTTGCAGCTTCACATCCGATACGTCCATGTCCGGCGCCAGCTTCGTGCCGAAGGTAAGGGGATGGACGATGTTCTCCGTGCGGCTGGCCGTCACGCCCGGAGGGAGAATCGACTCCACGGGCGACGACTGGTGGTCCTGCAGCGTTCGCGTGCAGGGGTTGACGAACCTGGTGTCGAGCAGGTTATTCGAGCTGTCGTAGAACCTGACTTCGACCACGGCGTCGACCACGTCGGCGTTGGTCAGGTTGCTGGCGAGGCCGACGAAGTGGGTCCTGCCGGCGTCATCTTTGTAGAGGGTGGCGAATTGGATGATGCAGCCCGCCGCGAGCAACCCCACTATGGCCAGCAGTCCGACGAATAGCTTCCTCATGTGTGCCTCCTTTCCGGCGCTTGGAACTGGTCTTTCCTCTGCTATCTTTGTTCCGTCGGGCAGTCACGATTTCACAGAGACGGCGCCGCTCCTCCTTTCGACTGGGTTTCAACCTCCCCGGTGTGGTCTCGGCCGTGCAGTCTCATTTCTTATAACGCCTTCTCCTGAAAAAAGTTAACTCCTACAAGAGCTGTTCCGTCCCGTAGTGGAGGGGCCCCTCACCGCTTTCCTTGTGAGAGCGTATCTCAAGAAGCTATAATTCTGTCGCATGCTTAAGTGATCGGGGAATGGACGTGACAAAGCGCAAGAGCGACGCGGACAGCCTTCGCTACCGGCGCATCGTCGCCAAGTTCGGGACGAACCTGCTTACCGCCGGTACCGACCGCCTTGACCTTGAGGTGATGTCGGCGCTCGTCGGGCAGGTGGCGCGCCTGCACCAGGCCGGCGCCGAGGTCATCCTCGTCACGTCGGGCGCGATTGCCGCCGGCCGCCACCAGATCGACTGCCCGCCCGACCGGCGTGACGGTCTCTCGCGACAGGTGCTCGCCGCCGTCGGCCAGAGCCACCTCATGCAGTGCTACGACGAGCTCTTCTCGTGGCACGGCATTACCATCGCCCAAGCGCTTCTGAGCCGCCGCGACCTCTCGGACAGGGTCGGCTACCTCAACGCCCGCAACACGCTGCTCGCGCTCCTCGAGCTCCGCGCAGTGCCCATCGTGAACGAGAACGACGTGGTCGCGGTGGAAGAGATCGAGGGGGCGCGCATCGGCGACAACGACAACCTTTCGGCGCTGGTCGCCAACCTCGTCGACGCCGATTTGCTCGTCATGCTCACCGACACCGGCGGCCTGTACACGGCTGACCCCCGTCTCGACCGCCAGGCGCGGCTCATTGCCCGCGTCGACCGTATCGACGAGGAGATCGAGCGGCTGGCGGGGGGCGCCTCGCCCGACTCGCGCGGCACGGGCGGCATGGCGACGAAGATCGAGGCGGCGAAGCTCGCGGTCGCCGGCGGCGCCACCGTCGTCATCGTCGGCGGCGGCGAGCGCGACGTTCTCCCCCGGCTGGCGCGCGGCGAGGAACTGGGGACGCTGTTCCCGTCGCAGGTCGACCGCATGGAGAGCCGCAAGCGCTGGATGCTGTCGCGGCTGGCGGTGCGCGGCCGCATAACCGTCGACGCGGGGGCGGCGAGGGCGCTCCAGCAGCAGAACAAGAGCCTGCTGCCCGCCGGCGTGAAGGCAGTCGACGGCGCGTTCGAGCGCGGGGAAGCGGTCGATATCTGCACCGTCGAAGGCAAGCGGATCGCCTGCGGCATCGTCAACTATTCGCGCGATGAAGTGGAGGCGATACGCGGGCTGCGGTCGGACCGGATAGCGGAGACGCTGGGCCACGATTACGGGTCGGAGGTGGTGCACCGGAGCAACCTGGTCTTGCTCTAGCGCCGCATGGCGCCTCTCGCGGCGTCGCCCGTCGCAAGCGGCCGCGCGCGCTTCCCACCCACCCGCCCACAGGCGTTATATAAGAAGCGATTTTCAGGGGGACACCCTGCCTGTCGGCAGGCGGGCCCTGAAACCCCCGGCAGAGGGGAGAACCCCTCCGCCACAGGCGGACAGGTCTGAACTCCCCCGTGCGCGGGGACAGCAACTCATAGGGCGGGCATCTTGCCCGCCTCAGGCGAACAAGCCCATGATCCGTGAATGCACCGCGGCGGACACCGACCGCATCTTCCTCGTCATCAACGAGGCCGCGCAGTCGTACAGACGCGTGATCCCTGACGACTGCTGGCACGAGCCCTACATGCCCCTCGACGAGCTGCGGCGCGAGATGGCGTCGATGACGTTCTTCGGCTGGGATGACGCCGACGGCCTGGTCGCGGTGATGGGCTACCAGCCGCTGCCCGACGCCGCGCCCGCGCCGGTCACCCTCATCCGGCACGCCTACACGCTGCCGCGGCGACAGCGCGAAGGCATCGGCGGGCGGCTGCTGCGCCACCTGATGTCGATGGCGACGACGGGCCTGCCTGCCGGACAGGCGGGGACGCTGCTCGTGGGCACGTGGGCGGCGAACAAGGGGGCGATCCGCTTCTACGAGCGTCACGGCTTCCGCCTGCTGGGGGAGGAGGAGGGGCGGGAGTTGCTGCGTCGCTACTGGTCCATCCCGCCCCGCCAAATCGAAACCTCCGTTGTGCTGGAGAAGGAGAACTAGACGCTGCCTTGCCAGCCCGGCTACCTGTCAACGGATTAGGAAGTTGATAAGCGGATGGCGCTCGGCGCGCTTTCTCCCGGCAGGGTCGGGCGTCTCTACCCCACAAGGCCTGCTTCCCGTCAATGGATGGGAGGAACGGATAAACGGGTACCGCTCGGTCACGTGCTGCACGGCAGGGCCACCCGTCTGCTCGCCGGCGGGTCCCTGCCCGCGCAGCCTTGCCTCGGCGCGGCGACGCTGATCCGTGATCCACGTCTCAGAGTGTGGAAGAGGGTCGGCCGGTTGGTGTATGCTTGGGGGGCATCATCCCAATGAGGAGTCACCACGATGACCGTCACCGCATCTGAGGTCAGGACTAAGGGCGAGGCCGCGAAAGCCACCGCGCGCCGCATGGCCGCCCTCCCAACCGACGTCAAGAACCAGGCGCTCCACGCTATCGCCGACGCGCTCATCGCCAACGAGAAGGAGATCCTCGCCGCTAACCAGGCCGACTACGACGAGGGCAAGCGCAACGGTCTCTCTGACGAGATGCTCGAGCGCATGACCCTCAACCCCGCGCGCGTCGCCGGCATCGCCGACGATACCCGCAACGTGGCTAAACTCCCCGACCCCGTGGGCGAGAAGTTCGACCTTACTATACGCCCCAACGGGCTCGTCATCGGCAAGGTGCGCGTCCCCATAGGCGTCGTCGGCGCCATCTTCGAAAGCCGGCCCAACGTCGTCATCGATATCGCATCGCTCTGCCTCAAGTCGGGCAACGCGGTGCTGCTGCGCGGCGGCGAGGAGTGCGCGCGCTCAAACGCGCTGCTCGGCCGCATTGCGTCGGAGGCGGCGACGAAGGCGGGCGTGCCCGAAGGCGCCATGCAGCTCGTCGAATCGCTTGACCGCGCGCTGGTGCGCGAGATGCTGAAAATGAACGACGTCATCGACCTGCTCATCCCCCGCGGCGGGCCCGGCCTCGTGAACATGGTGCGCGAGAACGCCACGATGCCCGTCGTCTCAGCCGCCGCCGGCGTCTGCCACACCTACGTCGACAAGGCGGCCGACCTCGATATGGCGGTGAACGTCGTCCACAACGCCAAGACGCGCCGCCCGACAATCTGCAACGCCCTCGAAACGCTGCTCGTCCACCGCGACGTCGCCGAAACCTTCCTCCCCCGCATCGCCGAGAAGTGGTCGGAGAAGGGCGTCGAGATGCGCTGCGACCCGACGGCGCTCAGCATCCTCCAGAAAGCGAACGGCGCCCGCGGCTGGAAGATCGTCCCCGCGTCGCCCGAGGACTTCGGCAAGGAGTTCCTCACGTTCATCGCCGCCGTGCGCGTCGTCGGCGATGTCGACGAGGCGATGGAGCACATCGCGAAGTACGGCTCCGGGCACTCGGAAGCGATCATCACCGAGGACTGGCCGACGGCGAGCCGCTTCCTGTCGGAGGTCGACGCCGCGGCCGTCTACCACAACGTGAGCACGCAGTTCACCGACGGCGCGCAGTTCGGGCTCGGCGCGGAGATAGGGATTTCGACGCAGAAGATGCACGCCCGCGGCCCCATGGCGCTCAAAGAGCTCACCACTTACAAGTGGATTATCCTGGGCAACGGGCAGACACGCCCCCTGTAGGACGCAAGGAGGACGACATGCCGGACTACAACTTCGAGCGCGAGTGCCGGACCCCGCACTCCGAGTGCTATGTCATCGAAGCGGACGACGACGAGATCGGACGCGTCGATATCCACTACACGCCGACCGCCGCCTATGCCACGCTATGCGTCCCCGACACGCTGTCCGAAGACGACGTGCAGGCGCTGATCACCGAGATCGACGAGCGGCTGGTCATGAGCAACGACCCTTATCGTGAGGACTTCGTGGTGACGGTGTGGGCAGGGCACGAGACGGGCGTGTACTCGGAGGAGGAGCCGTTCGAGGAGGAGGAAGAGGAGGAAGAAGAGGAGGAATCGGGCGGCAACGGCTACCGCGACTAGCCGGCGCCAGCCCCACGGGCCCCGACAATAGGGCGGGCATCCTGCCCGCCATCGACGCGCCTCTGCCACAGCCCAGCCTCTGAGGCTCGGCGGCCAACGGATACAGTAGGGCGGGCATCTTACCCGCCTTTCACCGCTCCTTCGCCACCACAAACCCCGTACGCGGCCTCACCGGGCCCGGCAGCATGCCGGGGCGACGCGCCCGCGAAGCGGGCGGGCTGTCGCCTGTGGCGACAGCCCTGAGCGCCTCCGGCGCTCGCGTCGCCCCCACCGCGCCCACGTCGCACAAGCCAGACGCTCGTTTTCCCTTGAAGAGCGCGCGTCGGGCGCAATCCGCCTACCCGTTTCTATCCGTCAACAGGAAAGTCTCACCGCCCAGCCGACCGCGGGCGGCGCGGACGCCCGTCGTCCGGCTCCGCGTGGATAGTCACCTCCGCGTCCGCAAGCGCCGACTTTATCTCCCCCTCGATGCTGTCCAGCAGCGCGTGCACCTCTTCCAGCGTTCGCTTCGGGTCTACGACCACGTGCAGCTCCACGTAGCGGTGGCGTCCCAGCCGGCGGCTACGCAGCTTGTGATAGCCGAACACCTGGCCCGGGTGTCGCGCCAGCGTCTCCTGCACAACCCGCTCCTCTTCTTCCGGGAGACGCACGTCCATAATCTGCTGCGACGCGCCGGCGAATATGCCCCACGCCGTCCACAGCAGGTACGCCGCCAGCAACAGCGCCACCGCCGCGTCGAACTCGTTCCTGCCCGTCAGCCCGACGAGAACGAGCGCAAGGACGACCGCCAGCGCCTGAGCGATGTTCGCCAGCAGATGGCGGGCGTCGGAGCGGAGGGCGAGCGAGCCCGTACGCCGCGCCGCTTGAGACACGTATAAGACGACACCCAAATTGACCACTCCGGTCACCAGCATCGCCGCAAGCCCCAGCCCGATTCCTATCTCCACCTCGCCCACGATCAGCCGCCGTATCGCTTGATAGGCGATGAACGCGGCGCCCGCCGTGATCAACACCGCTTGAGCCGATGCCGCGATGCTCTCCGCCCCCCCATGACCGTACGGGTGCTCCTCGTCGGCCGGCCTCGCCGAAAGGCGCACGCTCCACAGCACAAAGGCGGATGCTACCATGTCCTCCGCGCTGTCGATCCCGTCCGAGAGCACGGCAACGCTCCCCGTAATGACGGCGACCACCAGCTTGAGCACCATAAGGCCGGCGTTGGACAGCAGGGAGAGGAGGGCCGCGCGCGAGGCGAGGTCGGCGAAGAACGCCTGACGGCCGCGTGAAGCGAGCATCTCTTAAGGGGAGATCCGTCTCCCGTCGGTATTAGCCCCCGGCGATTCGGCCGCGCTCAAGGGACTCGCGGACGCCTGCCCCGGAGCGCCTCCCACGGCCGCCCGCGGCTCCCGTGATGGCGGCGCCATCGCCAGCCGGCGGCTCGTAATCGCCAGCGCTACGAGTCCCACTATCACCCCGAACCACAGGGTGGAGAACCGGATTATCAGCGTGGCGAGCGCGGCCACGCTCTTGCTCATATCTTCGACGATCACCTGAAGGAGACCCGTGATCCCGCCCTCGGCGACGCCCAGTCCGCCGGGAGCAATGAGCACCACGGCCCCCGCAAGCGTGGAGATCGGCAGGATGAAGGATGCCTGCACCATCAGCATCCAGCTCGGCTCAACCCCCAGCCCAACCAGCACGAAGTAGAACGCCACTACTTCCCCCGCCCACGAGACAAAGCTGAGCACGGTGGTGAATATGAGGCTCCAGGGGTTGAACAGCGTGTACGTGCTCTCGTAGAAGGTCTCGAAATGGACCGCGAATCGGCGGAGAAACGGAACCCTTTCCGCCCACCGCAACAGGACCCGCATCGTCGGGCGGTGGCGTGTTACGATGATCGCCACCACCGACGCCACGGCAACGATGACGAATACCTGCCACGCCTCCCCGAAGATGATCAGCCCTGCAGCCGCCAGCAGCAGCAGCGCCACCGCATCGGTGAAGCGCTCCGCCAAAAGCACGGGCGCCGTCCGCACGAAGGGCGGGCCGTTCATCTCCTGCAACAGATAGCTCTTCAGCCATTCGCCCAGCTTGCCGGGCGTGATCACCATCGCCAGGCCGGAGAAGAAGGCCAGGAAGCTGTCCCACTTCGGCACGTCCTTCAACCCGATCTGACCGAGGTAAAAGTGCCACTTCACAAACCGGATGAGATAGTTCGCCAGCGAAAGGGCCAGCAGGAGAGGCAGCAGCTCCCAGCGGAAGTCCTCCAGGCTGCCCATGATCTCCGCGAAATCGCCGTACGCCATCAGGCCGACGGCAACAGCCATTCCAAAGAGCAGCGAAATGATGAACTTCCCCCGCAGGTTGCTGAGGGTCAAAGCGAAGGCTTCCTTTCGAGGTCTAGTAGCTCTGGAAGAGCTTACCCCATTCGGTCTGGAGGGCCTGCTTTACCCGCTTTCGCCCCACCAGAGGATACCAGAGGTAATTGTAATACAGATTGGAAGCGAAAAACGACCAGGGGACGATGGGGGTACGGAGGAGGAGCTTCTCGAACGGCTTCAGCGGACCCCAGTAGATCAGCTTCTGACCGCGGCTGGCGAAATTGTTTTCGTCGGAGCGGAAGCCGAAGTTGATGCCGCTGATGTCCATCCCCACTACCTCGATCTTGTCGGGGTCGCCGCAGCCGAGTCCGCGCTCATGCGCCAGGCGAATGAATTTCAGCGACAGCGGGTCGAACCCCATCAGTTTGGCGGCGACGGCGTCAATAGCTACCTGGTCGGCGCTGGTGAGGATGAGGTTCTTCACATGCGCGCGCATCGTGCGGGGGCCCGGCCCGTCGCCGGCAATCGTGCCATCCATCACGGCGAAGATTCCCGGGTGTATCTCCTGCTGGATCGTGAGCAAATCGACAAGGGTCTCGTGGATGACGGAATGAGTCCAGTGCCGCTTGAACCCCAGCAGCCCGCCGAAGGCGTTCTTCATCGCCCCCGTCATCGTCGTGAAGACGTGGGTCTTGAGCGTGGGCATGTGGATGATGTTCTTGCCGATGAGCGCTTGCGGGATCTTGAGCCCCTCCGGAAAGACCTTATCGAGGACCAGCATCTCGCCCTTCGGTTCGTAGTCCACCCAGGGCACGCCTTTATCGTTGAGATGGAGGCTCGTCAGGCCGTACTTGTCGAGGACTGTCTTATGCTTGTTCTTGACCTCGCCCTTGTGGGAGTCGACGACGACCGTCCCGTTCTGCGCCGGCACCAGCTCCCGATAGCCGTCCTGCTGAAGCGCGCGGATTACGCCCTCGAGCTGCCAGGGCGTCGTCGAGCAGGCGGGATAGTAGTGCTGCCATGAAATGTTTATCTTCAGGACCGTAGCTATCGAAGGCGGCAGGTGCTTCGTGTACTCCGCCAGACGCATCGCCTTGCCGATGTCATCGAGCACCGACGCCGAGCCCGTATAGAGGACGGCGACGACAGGCTTCGGCGGGGAGCGCTCTGCCGACGTGCTGTTCATAGTCCCGACTTCTTGCGCTTGAGCACCGACCGCACCTCCCGCGCGATGCCCTCCGCCGTCAGTCCATACTTCTCGAGCAGCTCGTCCCAGCGGCCGGACTCGGCGTAGCGGTCCTGCACGCCGACAAAGCCCATCGGCACGGGATGAGACGCCGCCACCACCTGCGAGACCATCGCGCCCATGCCGCAATGCGCCAGGTGCTCTTCCGCCGTGACGATTGCGCCTGTCTCGCGCGCGGCAGCGATGATAGCTTCGCGGTCGAGGGGACGCACCGTGGCCATGTTGAGCACCCGGCAATCGATCCCTTCCTGCTCGAGCTGCGCCGCCGCGTCGAGCGCCGCCTTCACCATCACGCCCAGAGCTATCACCGTTACGTCCTTGCCCGGTCTCATGAGATGCGCCTTCCCGAACGCGAACCGGTACGTATCGTCGTAGATTGTGGGCACTTTGGAGCGGGTGCAGCGCACGTAGAAGGGGCCCTGGCTGCGGACGGCGGTCTCGATTGCCTGCGCCGCTTCCACGACGTCAGCGGGGACGATCACGCCGAACCCGGGCAGCGAACAGATAAGCGACAGGTCCTCGATGGCGTGGGCGGAGACCCCGTCTTCACCCACCGTGATCCCGCCGTGGCTGGCGACAAGTTTCACGTTGAGGTGCGGCTGGGCGACGCTCAGACGGATCTGGTCGAAGCAGCGGCCGGGCATGAAGACGGCGAACGTGCTGGCAACCGCGATCTTCCCCGCCGCCGCCAGCCCCGCCGCAATCCCGATCATATTCTGCTCCGCCACGCCCACCGTGAAGAAGCGGTCAGGGTAGGCGGCGGCGAAGAGGCGCGCCGTGGTCGAGGAGCCGAGGTCCGCATCGACGACGGCGATATCCAGCCCTTCCTCCCTCAATCTGATGAGGGTCGGCCCCAGCGCCTCGCGGGTCGCCGCCGTTCCCAGCGCGGCGGACGTCGACGTGACGGTCATCTCACTCCCCGCCCAGCTCGGCGAGCGCTCTCTCTGTCTCCTTTTTGTTGGGAGCGCGCCCGTGGAATTCTGGATTGTTCTCCATGAAGCTAACGCCCTTGCCTTTAACGGTGTGGGCGATGATCACGCTCGGCTTCCCCTTGACGGCCTTCGCGGCCTCAAAGGCGGCGATCAGCTCTCTCACATTATGCCCTTCCACCTCGCCTACATTCCACCCGAAGGAGCGCCACTTGGCGTCCAGAGGGTCCGTGCGCATGATGTCGTCGACGAAGCCATCGTTTTGAAGGCGGTTGCGGTCGACGACGGCGACGAGGTTGTCGACCCTGTGATGGGCGGCCGACATCGCCGCTTCCCACACCTGGCCCTCATCGAGCTCACCGTCGCCGAGCAAGCAGTAGGCGCGGTAGTCCCGTCCATCGAGCCTGGCGGCAAGCGCCTGCCCGATGGCAAACGACAGCCCCTGCGCCAGCGACCCCGCGCACGCTTCCACGCCCGGGATCGACTGGATGCACGTCGAAAGCGTGTTGGCGCCGGGCGGGAAGTAGGCGAAGGTGTGGCCCTGAAGGCGGCTACCCAGCTTGCGCAGGGTCAGCAGCTCTTCGACCGGGAGATAGCCCGACTCGGCCAGCACGGCGTAGAGGGCCGGGGCGGCGTGCCCCTTGCTCAGGATGAAGCGGTCGCGGTCAGGCCATAGGGGCTGCGCTGGATCGTGCCTGAGAACGCGGAAGTAGAGGGCGCAGAGGATTTCGACTGCCGACAGCGAGCCCCCGGGATGACCGCTGCCCGCCGCGGCGATCATCCTGACGATGTGACGTCTTACCCGTTTTGCCGTGGCTTCGATGTCTTCGATTGTCGCAGCGGCAATCAATAAGGGGACCCTGCCTTCGGGATGTGCATCAGCGGCCCGCCGCCGCAGATGCACTCCAATTATAGACGGAGCGCGTGGGGGGTGTCCACAAGGAACAACGGAGCCGGCGGAGGACGCGCCGCACACCGTGCTCTGAAGACGCACCCGCCGAGACGAGACCAAAGCGACGACACCGGGGGAATCAGGTCGGGGCCGGTTCGGCGCTCGCCAGACGTCGCAGCAGCGAGAGATACGCCGCCGCCGCTAGGCCCGCTGAAGCCGCCACAAGCAGCACCTCGCGCACTCCCGCAAACTCGGCTACGGTACCGATCACGAACAGCGGCACGAGCGCGAGCGCGTCGGACAGCGCGCTCTGGGTGGCGAACACGCGCGCCTGCGTCCCCGCGGGCGCCTCGCCGTTCAGCACGGCCTTCGACGCCACCTGCACCATCGTCACCGCAAATCCTACGGGGATGGCCAGGATCATCGCCATCGTGATGACGGACGACACGCCCACCCGGTCTTCGAGAAAACTGATGCCCAGATCGACGTGCGACACCACGAAATCGCGCACGTAGACCACCAGCCCGAGGCCGATCAACCCCAGCGCCAGCAGCACGAAGCCCGCCGCCGCCGCCTTGCTCGCGCCGAACAGCCGCGCGACGAGGGGCGTCAACCCCAGCGCCAGCAGCGCGCCGATTGCCGCCGGCGCCACCACGAACACAGTATCCTCCGTGGCTATCTTCAGGATGTCTCTCGTGTAATGCGGCGCCAGCACCGCGATCGAACGGGCGAACGCGGCCGTGATCGTCAGGTACACCATCGCCATGAACGCCCTGTCACTCGAATTGATCACCCTCCAGCCTTCGGCAAGAGCGCGGACTACCCCCATCTTCGCCTCGCCGGAATGGATCAGCTGCCTCCGCAACCCTCTGATCCCTGTGGCCAGCATCGCCGCCAGAACGAATATCGCCGCCGCCACGGCCAGCACGGCGCGGTCTCCGAATATCTTGAGCAAGAAGGGAGCGATGATGATCGCGCCGCCCACCTGTCCTGCCATGACCGACAGAACGAAGAAGGAGTTGGCCGCCGCAACCTGCTCCGGCCGCACCATCTGTGGTATCGCCGCCGATTCGGCGGGCCCCGTCAACTGTCCTACCGTCGAAAAGCCAAAGAGCAGCGCGTAGATCACCCAGACGTCATCTCGGAAATACAACATCGCCCCCACAATGCTGGCCCGGAGCAAATAGCCGGCGACGATCAGCCCCCGGCGGGGCAACCATTCGGCCACGGCTCCCGCCGGTATCCCGAAGAGTATCGAAGGAAGCGTGGCCGCGGTAACCAGGAGCACGGTGTGTATGCTGGAGCCCGTCTCCTCGACGATCAGGATGAGCAGCCCGTAAAGCAGAGCGTTTTGCGCCACCTGCCCCATCGCGCGCGATTGCAGCAGCCGCAGAAACGAGGGATCGCCCAGCAGGCCGGGCCTGCGCGCTTCCAGGAACACTTCCGGCGCGTCGTTCATACGAATGGCACGATGGGTCCAGCCGGTAAGCTGGCGCTACGGAACGGACGGGCTGTGCGGGCACCCGCTCGATCAGTCGGGGCGGCCTCAATCGGGAACAGGATGCCTCTCGATTAGCATACCCCTTTTCGCCCTGTTCTTCGAGCAGTTGACACTGCCCGAACGACTTCTGTAAAGTACTTGAGACTCTTGCTTGGGAGGGACCGGCAACAAACGGCCGGTTTTTCCGTTTAGGCGTCAGGAGGTCGGAAAGTTGACAACAGAACCGGGGTCTTCACACGCAAGGCGAGGGGGCCAGCCGCCATCCGGGCCGACGCCGAATATAGGGGCTACCTTCCTCGTGAGCCTGCTGACGGCAGTGGCGGTCGTCGCTGCGGCGGCAGGCATAAACCACGCCTGGCCCATATTCGGGACGAACGACGGCGGAGGGAACGGCGGCAGCGCAGTAGTCCCGCCCGGCCAGACGCCGCAGAACACACCTTCGCCGGCCGTTACGCCGGGGCCCGTCACTATCGATGTCGACGACAATCCGGCGAAAGGCCCCGCCGACGCAAAGGTGATGATCGTCGAGTTCTCCGACTTTCAGTGCCCCTACTGCGCGCGGTTTACGCAGCAAACGTTGCCGTCTATCCTCTCTGAATACAGCGACAGGGTGCGCTTCGTGTTCATGAATTTCCCGCTAACGTCGATACACCCCGACGCGTTAAAGGCCGCTGAGGCAAGCGAGTGCGCCTACGATCAGGGGGCGTTCTGGGAGTACCACGACCTCCTGTTCCAGAACCAGTCGGCGCTGGACGTCGAAAGCCTTAAGTCCTACGCCGCCTCCCTGGGCCTGAACACCAATGAGTTCAACGATTGCCTCGACTCGGGGGAGAAGACCGACGACGTAGAGAAGGACATGACGGCAGCGCAGAAGGCGGTCCAGGAAGCGGGCCTCGACCGCTTCGGCACGCCGGCCTTCTTCATCAACGGGAAGCATTTCGGCGGAGCGCAGCCCTTCGAGGCGTTCAAGCAGGTGATCGACGCCGCGCTGGCAGAAGCTGAATAAGACTCGCCGGGAACGTTGAACGGGGGCCGGCTTTCGGGCCGGCTTCCTTCTATTCGAGGACGATCTCGCCGCTCTTCCCGCCCGACTTGCGCACCAGCCGCACGGACTGGATCCGCATTGCGCGGTCGATTGCCTTGCACATGTCGTACACCGTAAGCGCGGCAACGGCGACTGCTGTCAGCGCCTCCATCTCCACGCCCGTCTTCCCCTCAGCCTTCGCGGTGGCGGTGATGCCCAGCAGTCCCTCCGCCTCGACCGGCTCGAACTGGACATCGACGGAGGTGAGGAGAAGCGGATGACACAGCGGGATAAGCTCATCGACGCGCTTCGCCGCCATGACGCCAGCCACGCGGGCAACGGCAAGCACGTCGCCCTTGGCTATGCCGCCTGATTGGATCGCCGCCAGCGTCTCCGGCTTCATGCGGACTTCGCCGCGGGCCGTGGCCTCACGAGACGTCTCTTCTTTGGAGGTGACGTCCACCATGCGGGCGCGACCCGACTCGTCGACGTGGCTCAGTCTGCTCATTTCTCCCACCGGCCCCTCAGAAGGCCCTAGCCGCCGATCTCGATCATGCTGCGATGCACGGGGCGGTCGCCGTCGTTCACGTGGTGGGAATCGGGCTTTATCTCCAGCGCCCGCAGGATCGCCAGCCGGACGGCGTCGTCGCCGCCTTCGCCGCGCAGCGCCGCCTTCACGTCCACCTCGCGATCGGTCAGGAGGCAGGGGCGCAGCCGCCCGTCGGCCGTGAGGCGGAGGCGATTGCAGCGGGAGCAGAAGTCCTCGCCGCTGAGGGGGCTGATGAACCCTATCCGGCCTGCGGCGCCCTCAAGCCGGTAGTATTCCGCCGGCCCGTTGCCGGTCTCGGTCTCCGCGGGCAACAGCGGCCCCAGATGCTCCTCTATCCGGCGCCTGACGACCTCGTTCGGCACGTACCCGGCCGACCCCGTGGTATCGCGGGCGCAGCTCTCCGACGGCAGGAAGGGCATGAGCTCGATGAAGCGCACCTCCCAGTCCTTGTCCAGAGTCGACGCCGCGAAATCCAGCGCCTCGTCATCGTTAAGCGACGGAATGAGGACGACGTTCAGCTTGATGGGGCGAAGACCGGCTGCAGAGGCGGCCTCGATCCCTTCCATCACGTCCTCGTAGCGCCCCACGCGCGTGATCTGTTTAAAGCGGTCGGGACGGAAGGTATCGAGGCTGACGTTGACGCGCCGCAGTCCTGCCTCCGCCAGCGCGTGCGCGTGCCGAGCCAGCGAGACCCCGTTCGTCGTCAGCGTCACCTCTTCGATGCCCGGGACAGCCGCAATCATCCGCACAAGATCGACGACGCCTTTGCGCGCCAGCGGCTCGCCGCCGGTCAGCCGCACGTGCCGCAGCCCCATGGGCGCCGCCACCTCGACGACGCGCCGTATCTCTTCATAGCTCAGGATCTCCGCCATGGGAGCGAGATCGATGCCCTGTTCGGGCATGCAGTAGACGCAGCGCAGGTTGCAGCGGTCGGTGACAGAGACGCGCAGGTAGCTGATCCGCCTCCCGTAGCCGTCGACAAGCGCTTGTTCCGGGTTCTCAGTCACGTCTCTGCTCACTCAGCATCGCTTTCAGAATCGCGCAGGCTTTTCGCGCCGCCCGCCCGCGGTGGCTGACCGCGTTCTTCTCAGAGAGCGGCAGCTCCGCGAGGGTACGGCCGTGCTCGGGTAGGAGAAAGAGGGGATCGTAGCCGAAGCCTCTTTCTCCCCGCGGCTCCTCCGCGATCGCGCCCTCGGCCACGCCCTCAGCGAAATGCACCTTCCCGGAAGGCTCGGCGAGGGCTATAACGCAGCGAAAGCGGGCCTTCCGCCGCGCCCGCTCGATGCCCTTCATCTCCGCCAGCACCTTCCTGACCCGCTCCTCATCGTCTGCCGCATCTCCCGCGTATCGGGCGGAAAGCGGGCCGGGCCTGCCGCCGAGAGCGTCGATTTCGAGGCCCGAATCGTCCGCCAGCGAGAGCAGCCCGCTCGCCTGCGCGAACGCCTGCGCTTTGATCTTAGCATTGGTGACATAATCGGCACCAGACTCCTCGACTTCGAGCGCGAGGCCGATCTCGGCAGGCGTGACGATCTCCCAGCCGCAGTCTTCGAGCAGGGCGCGGTATTCCGTTACTTTTCCGCGGTTGTTGGTGGCGAGCAGTAGACGTGGCAATGGTCGTGGCCGGAGGCCTATTCGAGGGGCTCCCAGCGGTCCATCAGCTTCTTCGCCACCGCCGGCATCGTCGTGTACTCCATCTCTTCCAGCGGCAGGCGATGCGGCTCAAAGGGGCCGTGCCGGCGGAAGTAGTCGGCCATGAGATTGGCCTGGCGCCGCGCCTCGTCGAAGCCGGGGTCGTCGAACATGTCGCGAGGCCCCACAAGACGCCCGTTCGCTAGCTGGAAGCCGAGACAGGCTATACGGGGCGGCCCATCGAAGCGCGAGGGGTTGGAGTCATGGACGGCGCAGGGCATGAGCGGGCCCTGGTGCGACCCCCTCATCCATCCTTCCACCAGGAACGGCAGAGTGAAGGGCTCCAGCACCTCTCCAACCGCCGGGAAGTCGCCCTGCGAGCGCACGATGCAGGTCGGGTCGTCTTTGCCGACGTAACGCCCGGCGATAAGGGAAAGGCGGTCGGTGCTGGAGACGGCGGCAACCTCACCGCTGCGCCTGCTGTACACCGCCTTCACGGCGTAGTGCGAGGGGGAACCCAGGAACACTAGGAGATCGTATATCTCTTCCGGCGCGTGGAAACGTATCTTGCGATGGTTTACGATATCGTGGACCTCAAACGTAAAGCCCGCGTGCAGGTTCTCGGCGATGACGAGGCCCGCCGTGTTGAACGGGTCGGCGAACATCTTGAACAGCGGCAGGTTGAATGAGCCCGCCGATGTCTTGTCGGCCATAAAGATGAGAAGGGGCTCCGAGGTCCGCTCCTCCAGCTCCATCTCCGCCGAGCCGGGCCCCATGCCGCGGATGTTGCCGGAGAACGCCTCGGCAAGCAGGTCCTGGCCGGCGCCGTAGAGCTTCAGTCGCTTGGCTTCTTCAGTGCAGGCGCGGAATATGTCCCAGGCAAGGGAATGCACCACTTCGTCGTTCACACCGTGGTCGTGAGTCATGATCAGAAAGAGATCGTCCCCGCACCGGTCGACGTGGAAATCGATGAGAACGCCCTGTTGTCTGGCCTTGTCGAGCCCCTGGTTGGCGCACTCCGTAAGGTCGGGATGCATCGAGGAATGCCCTACGTAGCCGCCTACGTCTGCTTTGATGACACTAACGGTAATCATTGTTCACCTCCTTGCGGCGCCGCGCCGGACAAGAAAACAGGACACCCGCGGTCACTCAAGAAATGGCGCGAGATGTCCCCGTCCCCATCAGACTCTTCCTGTACGGCCAATGGTAGCAGCGGTGTCAAGTGGGCGTCAAATGACAGACATCCTTGCCTGCGGAGGGATCCGATGCTACTATGCGTAACCACCGGAGCATGGACTACGAACAGGCAATCGCCTACCTCCTGAGCTTCGCCGATTTCGAACGCAGCGGCCGCTTCAGCACACGCACCGATCTCGCGCCCATGCGGCGACTCCTGCGCGAGGTCGGCGACCCGCAGCTTGGCCGGCTCACCGTCCATATTGCCGGCAGCAAAGGCAAGGGAAGCGTCGCTGCCATGATCTCGACCATACTGAGCGAGTGCGGCCTGAAGGTCGGCGCCTTCATAAGCCCGCACCTCCACAGCTTCCGAGAGCGCATTCAGATCGACGGCGACTCAATTAACCGCGACGATTTCGCCGCCCTCGCCGGAGAGCTCCCGCCGGCCGTCGAACAGGTAAAAGCTGCCTTCCCCAGGCGCGAGCTCGTGACCTTCGACCTGTTCACGGCGATGTCGTTCATGCACTACCGGCGGACGCAGGCGGATGTCCAGGTGATGGAGACGGGCCTGGGAGGCCGCCTCGATTCCACGAATGCGGTGGAGAAGAAAGAGGTCTGCGTAATCACGCCCATCGGGCTCGAGCATACGAACATTCTCGGCGACACGGTGGAGCAGATAGCAGGCGAGAAGGCGGGGATCATCACCCCCGGCGCCGTCGTCGTTATGGCGCGGCAGCCGGAGCCGGCGGCGGCAGTGATACGAGACGTCAGTTGCCGTCAACGGGCACCCCTGATCGATACGGGGGAGACCTGCCGCATCGAACGCCTGGGGCACGACCTCGACGGGCAGGACTTCCGGCTTGAGACCCCCGTCCGGACATACGAAGCGCGGCTTCCGCTCCTGGGCCGCCACCAGCTTGAGAACGCCGCGACAGCGCTGGTCGCCGTCGAAGCGCTGGCGCCGTACGGCGTGCGCGCGGGGCCGGAGGAAGTTCGCCGGGGCCTCGCGGGCGTGCGCTGGCCGGGGCGTCTCGAGGTGGTGGAACGCCGCCCGCTGCTCGTGCTCGACGGCGCCCATAGCGCGGAAGCGGCGCGCCGGCTGCGGGAGACGCTTCTGGAAGACTTCTCGTTCTCGCGCTGCATTCTCGTCGCCGGCCTCTCGAAGGACAAGGACGCCGCCGCCTTCGCCGCCGAGCTAACGCCGCTCGAGCCGTCCGTCATCGCCGCGCGGGCGTCCCACCCCAGGAGCGCGCCCGCGTCCGACGTGGCGGCGGCTTTCGCCGCGCTCGACGCGCCCACGCTGGTCCTGGAAGACGTGCGCGCTGCCGTCGACGCCGCCCGCGGCCTCGCCCGGCCCGACGACCTCATCTGCGTCACCGGCTCGCTCTTTGTCGTCGCCGAGGCGCGGGCCTATTTGCTCGGCATCGAGGAGCACGGAGCTTGAACCCGGGCAGACCTGACGATTAGAATCTCGCGAGAGAGGACGCACAAGACAGGATGGAGAACATGAGAGGAAGCGGTCCGGTCCGTCGTGTCGTTGTCACCGGCCTAGGAGCGATAACCCCCCTGGGGCTGACGGTGGAGTCGTTCTGGGACGGCTGCGTGAACGGACGCTCGGGCGTCACCCGGATAACCAAGTTCGATGCAAGCGCCTACCCGACGCAAATCAACGCCGAGGTGAAGGGGTTCGACCCGCTCGATTACATCGACCGCAAGGAGGCGCGGCGGATGGCGCGCTTTACGCAGCTTGCGGTGGCGGCGGCCCGCCAGGCAATCGAAGCGGCGGCGCTCGACCTCGAGAAGGAAGACCGCAGCCGGATCGGCGCTGTCCTCGGGAACGGCAACGGCGGCTTCCCCAACACGGAGGAGGCGATGCGCACGCTGGTCGAGAAGGGCGGCATGCGCATGGACCCCTTCTACATTCCGAAGATGCTGCCCAATATGGCCGCCGCCCAGGTGGCCATCCAGTTCGGCCTGAAAGGCTACAACAACACGGCGATCACCGCCTGCGCCGCTTCCACTCAGGCCATCGGCGAGGCGCTGGAAGTCGTCCGCCGCGGCAAGGCCGACGTCATGGTGACGGGCGGCACCGAGGCGGGCATAAGCGAGCTCGGACTGGCCTCCTTCTGCGTGATGCGCGCCCTCTCGACACGGAACGACGAGCCTGAAAAGGCAAGCCGCCCCTTCGACGCCGAACGCGACGGCTTCGTGTGCGCCGAAGGCGCGGCGATACTCGTGCTCGAAAGCCTGGAGCACGCGCAGAAGCGGGGCGCCCCCATCCTGGCGGAGCTTGCCGGCTACGGCGCCAGCGCCGACGCCTTCCACATCGTTGCCCCCTGCGAAGACGGCGACGGGGCGCTCCGCGCGATGCGCTGGGCGCTTGAGGACGCAGGCGTGACGCCGGCCGAGGTGAGCTACATAAACGCCCACGGAACGTCGACGCCGCTGAACGACGCCGCGGAAACCAGGGCGATCAAGGCGCTCTTCGGCGAGCAGGCCTACAAGGTCCCTATCAGCTCCACGAAGTCGATGATCGGCCACGTGCTGGGCGGCGCCGGCGCGCTGGAGTCGGTGGCCTGCGTTCAGACACTCCTGAGCCAGACCATCCATCCCACCATCAACCGGGAGCACCCCGACCCCGAGTGCGACCTCGACTACGTGCCGGAGGGCGCGCGCAAGGCCGACGTGCGGGTCATCCTCAAGAACAGCTTCGGCTTCGGCGGGCAGAACGCCTGTCTCGTCTTCCGGAAGTTCGAGGGATGAACGTCCTGGTTGTAGGCGGCGCCGGGTACATCGGCAGCGTCACCGTCGCGGAGCTTCTCGATTCCGGCCACCAGGTTGTCGTCTACGACAGCCTGGTCACCGGGCACGTGGAGGCAGTCTCCCCGGGCGCAGAGCTTGTCGTCGGCGACCTCGCGGACCAGGCCCTGCTTAACGACGTCTTCGCCCGCCGCCGCTTCGACGGCGTGGTCTACTACGGCGGCTTCATCGCGGCCGGCGAGTCGATGCAGGAGCCGGGCAAGTACTTCCAGAACAACGTCTCCAACGTCATCAATCTCCTCAACAGCATGGTGTCGCACGGCGTCATGCGCTTTGTATTCAGTTCCAGCGCCGGCGTTTACGGCGACCCCCCGTCGGTGCCGATACCGGAGGACGCGCCGCTCGCCCCGCTCAACCCGTACGGCGAATCGAAGGCGGTGGTGGAGCGGCTCCTGCGCTGGTACGACTCGCAGTGCGGCCTCCGTTACGTCTCCCTGCGTTACTTCAACGCCGCTGGGGCCACCGACCGCCTGGGCGAAGACCACCGCCCGGAGACCCATCTCATCCCCGTCGTGTTGCAGGCTGCGCTCGGGCAGCGCGACGCCGTGGATCTCTACGGCACGGACTACCCGACGCCTGACGGCACGTGCATCCGCGACTACGTCCACGTCTCCGACCTGGCGCAGGCGCATTTCCTGGCGTTGGAACGCTGTGAGGCGGGGAGCGCCGTCTACAACGTGGGCAGCGGGCAGGGCTTCTCCAACCGCGAGGTGGTGGAGACGGCGCAGCGCGTTACCGGCCGCACGATAGCCGTCAGGGAGGCGCCGCGCCGCGAGGGCGACCCCGCGGCCCTCGTCGCAAGCTCCGACCGGGCGCGCAGCGAGCTGGGTTGGCAACCGCGCTTTACGGAGCTGGCGGAGATAATCGAAAGCGCCTGGCTGTGGCACCAGGCGCACCCGAACGGCTACGGCGGCTAGCAGCCTCCCGTCTACAGTCTTAGCTTGTCAGCGCCTCCCGGGGCAACATCCCCTCCAGGATCCGCTCCAGCGCCATCGTGTGCGAGCATAGCCCCCGTCCGGCAAAGAAATCGCACGTGCAGCGCCAGCGCCCGTCTTCGAACGTCACGTGGTGGGAGGAGTTCTCCCCCTGGAAATCGACGGCAAAGCTGTTGAAACGCAGCCGGTGCCGCTCCTGCGCGTAGCGCTTGGCCTTCTCGATCTTGCCGATGAGGCTGGAGTTCATTTCACTCTCCTGCTCGGGCAGTCAAAAAGGCACCGGACACTACCTGCCGATGCCTCAGAAGCCCACGTATTCAGTTGGAGTAACGCCACTCACCGCGGCTCTTCCCTCCGACCGATTACATTCTAGGCTGCTCCCTGCCGCCCGTCAAGGCCCATCTGGTGCGACGAAAGGCGTCAGGAGGCGTGGAAGCGGTAGCCCACGCTCCGCACCGTCTCTATGAACGTGTGGCCGCCGTGCTCCAGCTTGCTGCGCAGCCGCCGTATGTGCACGTCGACGGTGCGGGCGCCCCCGTAGAAGTCGTACCCCCACACCTTGTCGAGAAGGGCTTCCCGCGTGAAGACGTGGTCGGGGTGAGTGGCCAGAAAGCGGAGCAGCTCGTATTCCTTGTATGTCAGGTCGATCAGCGCGCCCTCCACGTACACGCGATAGCTCGCCGTATCGATCAGGAGCGCCCCCTGCCTTACCACGTCCGCCGGCGCCTCCTCCGGCCTGCCGATGAGCCGTCGCAGGCGCGCCGCCAGCTCGCCCGGCCGCAGCGGGTACAATACGAAGTCGCTCGCGGCGAGATTGTTCTCGTTCAGCAGGACATGCGCCTCGCCCAGCACCGCGATGACCGGCACGCGGTCCCTGCCTTCTTCCGGCGGCAGAAGTTCGCGGGCCGCGGGGCCTTCGACTTGCGAGAGGTCGAAGACAAGCGCCGTCGGCGACGCCTTCGACGCCAGCACTTTCGGGAGGAGGGCGGCGCGGCAGAGCTCGACGTCGTACCCCGCGTCCGTGAGCTGTCGCGCTATCTCCTCGCTGCTTTCGCCGCCCCCGACGACAAGTATCCTCTGCACTACCTCGCTCGCATGTTCGCTATTGCGCCAACAGTATAGCAGAAGCGTTGTCCCGCCGGATATTACTTCGGACGGACGGCGGCAAAACCTGATATCATGAGCGTGAGGCAGACATGAAAGAAGGCGATTCCCCCGGGGCGGCAGCGCCGCGCCGCCTGCCCGGATGGCTGAAGGTGCGCGCCCCCGGCGGGCCGAACTACTTACGCCTGCAAGCGCTGCTGCGACGGTCGGCGCTCCACACCGTCTGCGAGGAGGCCGGCTGCCCCAACATCGGCGAGTGCTTTGAGTCGGGGACGGCGACATTCCTCATCCTCGGCGACGTCTGCACCCGCGCCTGCCGCTTCTGCGGCATCCGGAAGGGCCGTCCCGCCGCCCTCGACGGCGAGGAGCCGCGGCGCGTCGCCGAGACGGTGCGCCTCTTCGGCCTGCGTCACGCCGTCGTCACCTCGGTCACACGCGACGACCTCCCGGACGGCGGCGCTTCTGTCTTCGCTGCCGTGATCGATTCGATCCGCGAAGTCTCACCGGGCACGACCGTCGAAGTGCTGGTACCGGACTTCCGGGGCGACCAGCGGGCGCTGACGCATGTCCTCGAAGCCCACCCCGATATCCTCAATCACAACGTGGAGACCGTGCCGAGGCTCTATCGAGAGGTCCGGCCCCAGGCGCACTACACGCGCTCGCTGGAGCTGCTGCGCCGGAGCAGAGAGAGCGGCGCGCTAACCAAAAGCGGGCTGATGGTCGGGCTGGGCGAAAGCAGGGAGGAGCTGCGCGAAGTCTTCGGCGACCTCCGGGCGGCCGGCTGCGATGTCCTCACCATCGGCCAGTACCTGCGGCCGGGCGCGAAGCAGTTGCCGGTCGTCCGCTTCTACCCTCCCGCTGAGTTCGATGAGCTGCGACGCGAAGCGGAGGAGGCCGGATTCCTCCATGTCGAGTCGGGTCCGCTCGTCCGCAGCTCCTACCATGCAGCCTCGCACCTTAGCGCCGTGCCCGGCGGCTGCGCGCCCTGACGCCGCTTCAGCTTTCGCCGCAACCGCCGATACTGTAGACGGCGGGGAGTTGCTGCGGTGCTAGTGGGCTCCTTTTCCCCGCCGCAGTGACGCCTGATCACCGCAACCGCTCCCCGTCGTTAGCGACTTCCCGGACTCCCCGGCGCCCGTCTCACCCGCTTTCAAGTTGCCCCGGCTTCCCGCTTGCCGCATCGCCCTTGCCGTGCGGAACAAAGCGGCGTCCCATGGCGTCTAAGGGGGTGGAAGCAAAAGCCGGAAGGGAAAAGGAGGACCTACACGTGAAGAAGCAACTGGTAATCGTAGCAATTCTGGTGCTGCTCGCCGCTGTCGGCGGGGCGATAGGCTGGACGCAGGCCGGCGGCGACGACAAGGGCGGGCGGGAGATCGCCGTGGACTACTCGCAGTCTGGAAAGCAGATCGAGGCGGCGCCCGGCGACGTCATAAAGCTGACCCTTGAGTCGAACGCGACCACGGGGTTCCAGTGGCAGCTAGCCGGCAACACGGACGAGGCGGCCGTCACGCCGGTCGACCACGTGTACGTCGAGCCCCAGGAGTCGGGCGGCGAGCCCCTGGTAGGCGCAGGCGGCCACGAGGAGTGGACGTTCAAGGCCGCGGCGGAGGGCGCCAGCACGCTGACCCTCGAATACAGCCAGCCGTGGGAAGGCGGCACGAAAGCAGAGAAGACGTTCGCTGTAACCATCGTCGTTAAGTAGTGGCGGGGGCTGCCTGTCGCGTCCTTGACGAGCCATGCGGCGGCTGCTAGATTGCGATTAGACCCTCGCGACGCCCCGGCCCGTTTCCAGGTCGCACACGAGGACGGACCCGGGGGAGAGGCGACATGGAGTTGCAGGCGTCGATGGCCGTTGAGCGCCTCTGGAGCCCTGGGCTGCGACGGGCCCTACTTCTCTTGGCGCTCCTCATCGCCCTCTCGTTGCTGCCCGTCCTCTTCCTGATGCCCCTCTTCAACGCTCCCTTCGAGCGCGACCAGGGACTCTACGGCGTCATCGCCCGCGGCTGGCTCGACGGCTCCATCCCCTACCGCGACCTCTGGGACAACAAACCGCCCGTCCTGTACCTCTGGTACGCGGGGGCATTTAAGCTCTTCGGGGAGACGGTCGTCGCC
The DNA here is from genome assembly GCA_030018455.1 of Dehalococcoidia bacterium. Classification (NCBI taxonomy): domain Bacteria; kingdom Bacillati; phylum Chloroflexota; class Dehalococcoidia; species Dehalococcoidia bacterium. Next base: position 99,373 of record JASEFU010000005.1, on the reverse strand, counting down.
CCGCGGCTGCTCGCCGCTTTGGCGGCGGCGGCGGCGCTGCCCTTCGTCTGGGACTCGGCGCGCATCCTGCTCGGCCCTCGACGCGGCCTGCTGGCGGCGCTGCTCTTCGCCCTCGCCTTCGCCAACCCCTTCCTCCAGGCGAACGCCAACGCCGAGATTCTCATGCTGCTTCCCCTCGCCGCCGGCTTCTGGGCGGTCGTGAGGGGCGCCGGCGGCAGCGAGTGGTGGTTCCTTCCCGCGGGCCTCTTCACCACCTTCGCCGTCCTGACGAAACAGGCGGCGGCGCTCCCGCTGGCGGGCTACGCTCTGTGGCTGGCCGTCCTTGCCGCGCGCAACCCGGATGAGCGGACGCAGCGCTTGCGGTCGCTGCTGCTCCTCGGCTCCGGCGCGGCGCTCGGCCTGGCCCCGCTCGCCGCCTATTTCTGCGCCCACGGCGCCCTCGATGACCTCTGGTACGCCACGGTGCACCTCAACTTCCTCTTCTCCAGCGACTATGCCTTCTATACAAAGCTGCTGCCTCCGCTGCTGCTAAACCCGCCGCCCCTTTTCGGCGGACTCTTCCTCTGGGCGCTCGCCGTTTTCGGCGGGCTGCGCCTCTGGCAGCGTCGCGACCGCGTCGCCGGGCTTCTTCTCACCTTTGCCGTCTCCTCGGAGCTCGCGACGCACCTGCTGGGGAAGACGTCGCCGCACTATAACGTGGGGCTGCTCCCTGCGGCCGCCGTCCTCGGCGCCGTCGGCCTCGACTCCGTCATCGACGGCTGGCGCAAGGACAGGCGATGGCAGGGCTACGCGCTCGCGGCCTGCGCCGTCGTCGTCGCCGGCGTCTCCCTCTTCCTCTACGCTCGGCCCGGCGCCGACGACCGCTTCCTCGTCCAGTACACTTACACCGACTACGCCCATCGTTCGCTGGACGCCGAGGTCATCGCCGACGACGTCGCCGCCCTCACCGCGCCGGACGACTACGTTTACGAGTTCGGGCGCCAGAGCGACATCTACTTCCTCGCCGACCGCCGTCCCGCCAGCCGCTGGGTGCACAACCGCGCCTACGGCATCTACCCCTCGATGATGACGGAGGTCGTGCGCGACCTCGAGCTGCGACGCCCGAAGCTCGTCCTGCTGACCTTCAAGTGCGAGCCGTCGGACCGCGAGTTCGAGGGCTGTCAGTCGGGCCCTCCGGCCGAGCTGAAGCAGCACCTCGACGCCCACTATCGCTACGCGGGCCGGGTCGAGTATGCTGAGTTGTACCTTCGCGTCGACGCCGCGGCTTCCCGCCCGCCGGCGCAGACAGAGGTCGAAGGAGAGCGTACGCGATGAAGACGGCGCTTCTTCGCTGGTGGCGGCGTTGCGAAGACGTCCCCATTCCCCGACCGGTCCGCTTTCTCCTCGTCGGCCTGAGCGGCGTGGGCGTGAACATGGCCACGCTCTGGCTCCTGCACGGCCGCCTGGGCCTCGCGCCCCTGCCGGCGGCGGCGCTCGCCGTCGAGACCTCGATCTGCAGCAACTTCGCGCTCAACGACATCTGGACATTCGGCGCCGGCCGGAGGATGCGCCCTTGGTGGACGCGCGCCTTCGCGTTCCACGCCACGGCGGCGACGGCGGCGGCCGTGAACCTGAGCCTTTTCATGCTGCTCACCTCAGCAGCGGATGTCCACTACCTCCCTGCGAACCTCATAGCGATCGCCGTCGCGTCCGGCATCAACTTCACAGTGAGCGCCTCATGGACGTGGCGCGCTGCGCCCCCGCCCGTTTTCGTTCCCGCGTCCGGCTTGGCTACCGCGCCCGGGCTCTCAGGAAAGCGCGTCGTCGTCTTGCCCACTTACAACGAAAGCGCCAACATCCGACGGCTGCTCGAACGGGTCCTTTCGCTGGGCAGCGAGTACGAGGCGCTGGTGATCGACGACTCGTCGCCCGACGGCACGGGCGATATCGTGGCGGCGATAGCGCGCGATGAGCCGCGCGTCCACTTGATCAGCCGTCCCGAGAAACTGGGCCTCGGCAGCGCCTATGTCGCCGGCTTCCGGAGGGCGCTTGAGCTGGGGGCCGACCTCATCTTCCAGATGGACAGCGACTTCTCGCACGACCCCGGCGACCTTCCCCGTCTCGCCGCAGCGGCGACCGGCGGCAACGTGGTGATAGGCTCACGATACGTATTTGGTGGGTCGACCCCGGGCTGGCCCCTGCGCAGAATCTTGGTGGGCCGCGCCGCCAGCCTTGCCGCCCGCATCCTGCTGCGGGTCCCTGTCAGCGACGCCACCGGCGGCTTCAAGTGCTGGGGCCGCGCCGCCCTCGCCGCCCTCCCGCTCGACTCGGTCCGCTCCACCGGCTTCGCCTTCCAGGTCGAGATGAATTATCTGGCCTGGCGGTTGGGCATTCCCCTCATCGAAGTGCCCATTACGTTCGAAGACCGGAAGGCAGGGCAATCGAAGGCCTCGCTCAGTGTGGGCATCGAGATGGCGGCCGTCATCTGGCGCTTGTTCCTGAGGCCGGTGTAACGCCCTCGCGCAACCGGTTCAGCTTGAAGGGACTTTGATGCCCGGCGGCCCTATGCGCATCGCGCACGGTTTCGGCAACCGCCGCGAGCTGGTGCGGCTGGCGCTGGACCGCGGCATCGAGATGATAGAAGGCGACGTGCGCCTGGGCCGCGGACGCCTGTGGATGCGCCACGACCGCCGTCTCCCCCTCCTGCCCGTCCTGCTGGGGCGCCGCCCGCGCCATCTCCCACTGACGCCGCGATGGGACATCGCGCTCGGCCCCTGGCACGCGCGCGTCGATCCCGACCCCCTGCCGCTGGAGGAGCTTCTGGCGATGGCGTCCGGCAGGTGCCGCCTGCTGCTCGACCTCAAGCCTCCCCGGCGGCAAGCGGACGTCCCCGCATTCGCCGAAGCCCTGGCGCGGCTACTACGCGGCCCCGATCTGTCGGAGACGGTGTGGCTGTGCGGCGACTGGGCCCTTCTCGACGAAGCGCAGAGGCTGACGCCGGAGTACGCGCTCTACTACTCGGTGGGAGACCGCGGCCGCTGGCGCGACCTGGCCCGTCGCCTCGAGGCGGGCGACCCCATCCGTCGCGTATCGGTCCACGCCGGACTTCTCGACAAGTCGACCGCCGGCTTCTTGCGTGATCGAGGCGTGGAGATCATTTGCTGGGCAGTCTATGATCTGGGAGAAGCGGAGCGCGTGACGGCGCTGGGTGTGGATGGGATAATCAGCCCCGATCTCGGCGTCCTCCTGGGAGGCCGCTGAACCGGACGCAACCGCTCAGCGCAACCGCTGCATGTTGCGCCGCCGGAACCGCTGCAGCAACTCCTTCAGCTCCGCCCTCTCCTCGTTCGAGAGGACGCCGAACAGCTCTTCGCTCACCTGTACCGCAGCCACCCGGACGGAATCGTGCAGCTTCCGGCCCTTATTCGTCAGTCTGATTCGCGTCACCCGCCGGTCGCTATTGTCCTTGACCCGCTCCACCATGCCCGCGTCGGACATTCGGTCGATGATGCTGCTGATGCTGGGCACCTCATGCATCATCAACTGGGCAAGCCGGCTCACTGTGAGCGGAGTCTTCGCCTCGGCGAGGAGGGCCAGCACCGTGGCCTGAGGCGTTGTAATCCCCCAGCGGGAGAACACGCGCTGCGTTTCTTTTCGCAGGATGGCGAACGCCGTGTAGACGGCGGCCCATTCCTCCCTGTCAGCCGGCACAGGGGCCATCGTCGACTGCTTTCCTGCCTTCTGCCATCGCGCCCTGTCCACCACGCGCATCGGCACGCAGCGCAGGCCGGAACGACGCCGGGAGGTAGGATTGTCGCAACGGCCGGCCGCAGGCCTGGCTGGCGTCCGATCTTCGGATGAGCCAGTATTGCACCCGCACACCCGTGTGTCAAACAGACGCATTACGATGTTTGGACGCGGCCGGCGCCGACCGTTCCTTGGAGAGCGCGCCTTCGAGGAGGTGGCAGCTGAGACGCCGGGCGAAAGAGATAATCGTAAGCACCGTCGGCTGTCCCAGGGCCTGCGGAAAGACGCTGGCATCGCAGACGTAGAGGCCGTTGACCGACGTCTGCAAGTCCTTGTCCACCAGCTCGCCCAGGCGGACGGTCGCGCTGGGGTGCGTGCCGCGAAGAGGCGAAACGAAGATGGAACCGGCTTCGCACCCCGCCTTGACGAGGATGCGGGTGGCAACGCCCGTCGCGTGGTCAAGACGCTCCCTGTCGCGCTCGGTCATCGGCTTGCTGATTCGCAGCCGCTTTTCCATCGAAACCGACCCCGATACTTCGTCGGTCACTTTGATCATCACGCCGACTGTGCGGCGGTAGTTGCGCCAGCTAAAGGCGCGCCGGAGCCCTTTCAGCGTGGCCATGATCGGGTAGAGCGCCCAGGGGTCGATTAGGGTGCTCAGCATATACCCGTGCTCCCGGTCGCTGTAGCCGACCGACATCGGGGGCTCGAAAGCCGTGCCGCGGCCCTTCCAGACGCCGTACACCATCACCGTCGGGTCCATCGCCATGCCTTGTCCCGCCTCAGGGATGCCCGACCGCTGGAGGATGAGCGGCGTGCCGATGCCGCCTGCGCAGACGACCACCACTTTTGCCCGCAACTCGAACGGCCGGCCGGCGACCTTGCCGCGCACGCCGCCGGCCCGTCCGCCCTCGATGACGACCTCGTCCACCTGCGCCCCCGTGACGAGTTTGCACCCGTTCGCGACCGCCTCGTCGATGTACTCGTTCGCCGTCCACTTCGCGCCGCAGCGGCAGCCGAGCATGCACTTTGCCCCGCAACTGAAGCGGCGGCCCTGCGGGCTCATGAACTTCGGGAGAGGCTGCCAGTTATAACCGAGCTCCTGTGCTGCCTCCATCACCGTGCGCGAGCCCTCGCCGAGTAGTTCATCGGGCAGAGGCTGTATCGCCAGCTCTCCGATGGTCTTCCGGGCCTCCTCTTCCAGGTCCACGCCGTAACGTTCTTTCAGCCAGCCCGGCGGCTCCGCCGCGCAACCGCAGAACATGTTCGTGGCGCCGCCCGTCATGATGGGCCGGACAACGTTCAACCCTTCTTCCGTGAACAGGAGACTGCGCCGGTCAGCGTAGATCAGCGCTCCCAGGTGGCTGCCGTAGTAGAAGCGGCGGCGGTAGTCCTTGCCCCTCTCGAGGAGCGCCACGCGGACTCCCGCCCGTGCCAGCTCGCGGGCGACGGTCGCGCCGCCCGGCCCCGAGCCGATAACCGCCGCGTCGACCTCTTGCGTCACAGTCTCGCGGGCCATGCACGCTCCTCCTGACCTGAGTCCGCGCCCCCTACTACGGGAGCGGTTTCACCATAACAAGCGTGGGCTGGCTTTCCCCCCAGTATGCCGTCGTCTCTTCGAGAGGAACGAAGCCCATAGCTGCGTAGAAGGCCCTCGTGCGCTTGTAGCCTTCATCGTGATGAGAGGGCCCTAGCGTCTTCACGTGCAGCAGGCGGACTTTTCCCGCCAGCGCCTCTTCCGCCGTCCTCATCAGCGCCGCTCCCACTCCCCGACGGTGGCATTCTCGGCGGACGGCCATCACGTGGACCTCGCTCGACAGTGGGTTGTGATGCCGCAGCGCGAGGAAGCCGATCACCTCGTCGCCGTCGACGGCCACGAACCCGGGCAGCGATTCGAGGTCGCGCATGTAACGCGCCACCGCCTCCTCGAAGGCGAACCACTCGGGAAGGCTGCGCAGTATCCGTTCGCAGGCGGCGACGTCGCGCGGCTCCAGGGGCCTCACGGATACTCCTTTCATTTCGCCCTTCGACGTGTTACGCTCCTGGGACGCCCGGTCCGCCGCCGCAAGCGGCGAAGGTTCTAGTGCCGGGCGGTCATCCACGTATCGATGCCGAGGAAGTTGCGGCTTGTCAGCCCGACTCCGGTGCCCTCGCGCAGCGTGTGCACCCAGTCCCAGCGGGCCGCCCATCCACGGGGAGTATAGGTGTTGATCTGGGGGCCGTGCTCCCGCATCATCGCCCGCTGCGCAGCCAGCACTATCTCGCGCCGCTTCTCGGGGTCGAACTCCGATCGCTCGCGCCAGATCCAGTTGTCCATCTCTTCGCTGTAGTAGCCGGTGAAGCTGAGGCCGGCGATCCCCTTGCTGAACCACTGACAGAGCGGCCGGTCAGGCTCGACGTACGGCAGATTGTAGAACCACAGCATCTGGAAGTTGCCCGCGTACAGGTGTTGCGCCAGGAGCACGGCGATGTCCCTCACCTGTATGTTCAGCCTGATGCCGATCTTCGCCAGATGTTCCCTGACGATCTCGGCGTCCTTGGTCAGATTGGCGGTGTTCATCACCGGCGCGTCGACCTCGAGCCCGTCTTCGTAGCCCGCCGCCGCCATGAGCCGCTTCGCCTCTGCGATATCAGTCTTATAGAACTCGCGCACCTCTTCCTGGGGCAGACACCAGTACTCCAGATAGGGCGACACCGGCCCGTTGAACCTGCCCTCCCCGAACGCCATCTTGTCGATGAGGTCCTGCCGGTCCACCGCCAGGTCGACCGCCTGCCAGAGGCGCCTGTCGGTGAACGGCGGCTTGTCGACGCGCAGCAACAGGCAGCGGGTCCAGTAGTTGGGCGAGTCGCGCACGATGACTCCCGGGGTCTTCTGCAGTTCTTCGACCTTCAACTTATCGAGCGTCGCCCCGCAGGAATCGTGCTGCTTTGTCCGGAAGGCCTGGTACAGCGTGGAAACATCCGGGATCAACGCCCAGTCTATGGAATCGAGGAAAGGGCGTCCCTCCATGTAGAAGTCGGGGTTCTTGCGCACCTTCACCCGCTCAGCCTTCGCGTACTCTTCGAGGATGAAGGCGCCGCAGCCCACGGGGTGCTGCGATAGGTCGCCCCACTTTTCGATGGCCTCGCGAGGGATGATTGCGTAGCTGGGGTTGCCTATCTCATCGAGAGCGGGGGCGTAGGGCCGCGTGTTGACGAGACGGAAGGTGTAAGGGTCCGGCGCTTCCATGCTCGCCGTGTAGTCGCGCAGGAGTTGCTTGTCGTTCATTATCGAGGGGTCGTCGCGGCGGCGCTCCATACTGAACAGTACATCTTCAGACGTGACCTCGCGCCCGAACGTGGGGTCGATGTCATGGAACCTGATGCCGCGTCGCAGGGTCCAGACGTAGGTCACCTCATCGACGTGCTCCACCTTCTCCGCCATCTGCGGATAGACCTTCTGGTCGTCGAGGTTCACGCTGTGGAGGTAGCCGTTGAAGTTGCCGGAAACCCAGTAGCCGGTGACGCTCTGCTGGACATCGAGGCCGCCGGGGTCGGCGGGCAGACCGATCACCTGGTTGCCGCCGTACTGCGGCGTCTGTTCCGCCGCCGGGCTTTCCCCGGCGGGCGTCCGCCCACCATCGTCGCCGCAGCCGGCCAGCGCCGCGCCCGCGAGCCCCATCGCAGCGGCGCCGGCCCTGAGCGCCGTTCGCCGTGATATCCGCCGCTTGTTAAGACGCTCCCAGTACTCGGACATCTCGGGTGCCTTCCCTTTCCAACGGGACACGGATGTTTGAAGCATGGGCAAGAATAAGTCCGGCAGCCCAACCGGTCAAGATGGAGCCGCCGGACGTTTCTCCGGCTTGCCGCGCGTGAATTATGTGCGAGGCGTCATCCAGACATCGATGCCGAGGTAGCCCCACGCGCCGATGTCTATCGTCGTCTCCGGGCCGTGCACCCAGTCCCAGTACGCCGCCCAGGCCTGGGGGATGTAAGTGTTGATCTGGGGCCCGTGCTCGCGGATCATTTCGCGCTGGGCGTCGAGGATGATCTGGCGCCGCTTCTCGTTGTCGAACTCCGCCCTTTCCTTCTCCACCCACTCGTCCATCTTGGGGTTGCTGTACTTGGAGAAGGAAAAGCCTGCCTGTCCTTTGCTGTACCACTGGCACAGAGGCCTATCAGGCTCCACGTAGGGCAGGTTGTAGTACCAGGTTGCCTCGAATTCGCTCGCGTAGAGATGCTGCGACAGGTATACCCCGAGCTCTTTGACCTCGAGGTTGGTCCTGACGCCTATCTTCGCAAGCTGCTCCTTCACCACCTCCGCGCACTTCGTCATGTCGGTGACGTTCTCCACGGGCGTGAAGAGGTCGAAGCCGTCCTCGTAGCCTGCGGCGGAGAGAAGCTGCTTTGCCTTCTGCAAGTCCACCTTGTAGAAGTCGCGCAGCTCGTCCTGCGGCAGCGAGTAGTACTCCAGGTCGGCGGGCACGGGGCCCGTGTACTTTCCCTCGCCGAACGCCATCTTGTTGATGAGGTCGTCGCGGTCGACTGCCAGGTCTATCGCCTCCCAGACGCGCTTGTCGTTCAAGGGCGGCCTATCGACCCGAAGCAGCAGCGTGTGCCGCCAGAAGTTCGGCGCCTCTATGACGACCACGCCGTTGATCTTCTGCAGCTCTTCCACTTTCAGCTTGTCGAGCAGGGCGCCGTTGTAGTCGTGCTGTTTTGTCTTGAACGCCTGCAGCAGCGTCGAATAGTCGAGGATTATCACCCACTCGCGCGAGTCGAGGTACGGACGGCCGGGGATGAAGTAGTCCGGGTTCTTGTGCATGACCACGCTTTCGCTGCGGACGAACTTATCTAGTATGTAGGGGCCGCAGCCCACGGGGTTCTGCGCCAGGCTGCCGAACTTCTCCACCGCCTCGTGAGGGATTATGGGATACGAGGGGTTCCCGAGCTCGTCGATCGCCGGGCGGTAGGGCGCCTTCGTCGTCAGCTTGAAGGTGTACGTGTCGACAGCCTCCCAGCCGGCGGTGAAATCGCGCAGGAGCTGCTTGTCGTTCTGGGAGGCAGGGTCGTCCCGCCTGCGCGTGAAGCTGTAGACGCAGTCTTCGGCCGTTACCTCACGCCCGAACACGGGATCGACGTCGTGGAACTTGATCCCGGGCTTCAGTTTCCAGATGTACGTCGTGTTGTCCGGCTGCTCGAAGCTCTCCGCCATCTGGAGCATCATTTCCTGAGTGCGGAGGTTAATGTGGTGCAGGAAGCCGTTGAACTGACTGGCGATCCAGTAACAGGTCACGCACTCCTGCTCGTCGAGGTGTCCCGGGTCGGATCCGAGGCCGATTATCATGTTGCCGCCGGGCTGAGGCGTTTCCTCGGCGCGCGGCGTCTGGCCGGCGGGCTCCTCTCCGCCGTCATCGCCACCGCAGCCGCTGAGCGCGAGGGCGGCCGCCCCCGCTCCCGCAGCGCCCACGGTGAGCATCTTTCGCCTGGATAGGCGCTTCCTGGAAAAACGCTGCCAGTAGTTTGAGTCCTGCATTTCGCCTCTCCTCTAGGACGCCTGACTTTCCCTCGAGACCTCGGACATCGTTCGACTTGCCCCGAGCAAGCCCTTACCCTCCGAGGCGCTCCAATTCTACACCTAACGCTGCAATAGTCCAAGAAGCGGGACGAAAGAGCGCGGGACGGCTCCGCGCGCGCTTCGTGGTCTGCAGGCGAGCTCGGCCGGCCGAGGCTGGAAAGCCCTGCCTGCGTCAAACAGGTCGATTCCTCGTCCTGCACGCCGCCCCTTGTGTTCGCTTATCCGTTTCTCCATCCGTTGACGGACCAGCGATGGCGCCAGTTGGCCGCGCTGCTGATGCCGCATCGGGGGGTTGTGCTAGACTGAGGATGAGTTGCGATACGGAATCGTCGTCTACCTCTTCCGCAGAGTCCTGTTCTTCTGGGGGCCGGTCTGGCTGGCCCTCTTCGCCGGCGCTATCGCCCTCACAGCCCTCGCCACCCTCAACGACCGCCTCCCCGGCGATCTCGACATCCTGCGGCGCATTCAGGACCCTCCCGTGCCCGGCCTGCCGCTCTCCCGCTTCATCCGCCTGATGACGACGACGCAGGTCGTCATCGGGCTGGGCGTCGTCACCGCCGTCGCGCTCTGGTTCTTCCGACGGCGGCGGCTCGCGGTCCTCCTTGCTGTAGGGCTCATCGTCCTACCGCTCCTGCAATGGGGGCTGAAGGAGATCGTTGACAGGCCGCGCCCGCCCGCCGACATGGTGGATATACGGGCCGGCTTCTCCAGCGACAGCTTCCCCGCCGGCCACGTGATGAGCGGCGCGTTCTTCTACGGCTTTCTCTTTTACGTCTCGCTGGACTTGCGTTTGAGGGCCGCGAGGACTGCGCTTCTTGCGGCATCGGTGGCCGTGCTCGCCCTCGTGGGATGGGCTAACGTGTACGTCGGCGTCCACTGGCCGAGCGACATCGTGGGCGGGTACGCGTGGGGCTTCACCCTGTTGCTGCCGCTGCTAGGCCTCGACGCTATGATGCGCGAAATCGAGGACCTTCTGCTGTATACGCTCGGCCTGCGGCGTCTCTGAGGGGCTACTCCTCGCGTTCCAGCCGGCGCTGCAAGGCCTGGGCGACCGCCTGTATCCCCTCGAAAGCGGCGGCGAAGGGAGGCGCGTAATTGAGGTCGAGGCGGAGGAGATCGCTCACGGTCATCCCGGCGTGAAGGGCAACGGCTGCCACGTCGAGCCGCTTGGCCACCGTGCCGCCGTCGTTCCCCGCCATCTGGGCTCCCAGGAGCCGGCCGCTTCCTCTTTCCGCCACCAGCTTTCCGGTCACCGTCTTCGCGCCGGGATAGAAGCGGGCGCGCGATGGGAACTGTCCGGTGGCGGCCACGGCATCAAAGCCGTGCGTCTTAGCCTGTTCCTCCGAAAGCCCCGTCCGCGCGACTTCGAGGTCGAACACCTTGACGGCGGAGCTTCCGACCACGCCTGCGAACGTGGCGTCGCCCCCAACCGCATTTTCTCCCGCGACGCGCCCCTGCTTGTTCGCCGTGGTGCCCAGCGGCACGTACATCGCCTTGCCCGTTATCAGATGACGCGTCTCGGCGCAATCGCCGGCAGCGTAAATGTTCGGGACGTTGGTGCGCATCCTTTCATCGACAGCGATGGCGCGGGTCTCGCCCAGGGCGACGCCGCCTTCCCGGGCCACGCTCGCGTCCGGGCTTGCGCCGACGGCAACGATCACTATTTCCGCCGGAAGCTCCCCCTGGTCGGTCACCACCCTCTGTACCGCGCCCGTGGCGTCGGGCTCAAAGCGCAGCGCGAGTTGTTGCTTCCGCACCTCGACCTGGTGGCGTCTGACCTCCTCCTCGATGAGCTGCGCGATCTCCGGCTCGCTCCCGGGCATCAATGAGTCCGTCGCCTCGACGATTGCGGCCCGCAGCCCCAGAGTGCGCATCGCTTCCGCCATCTCCAGCCCGATATAGCCGCCGCCGATGAGGGCTGCCCTGCGTACCCGCCGCGTCTTAAGATAGTCCTTGATCTGTACCCCGCTCTCGAGCGAACGCAGCGTGAAGACGCCCCTCAGACCGATACCGGGGATATTGGGGCGGACGGCATTGGCGCCTGCGGCGATGACAAGGCTGTCGTAGCGCAGCGTCTCTTTCTCGCGTGTGTCCACTGCCAGAGCCTCTACGACCTGCTCGCGGGAATCGATGCGCCGCACCTCATGCCGGATACGCACATCGATATCGCGCTCCTTCCGGAAGTACTCCGGCGTGTAGACGACGAGGCTTTCGAGGTCTTTGACGGTGTTGCAGATGAAATAGGGCAGACCGCAGAGTATGAAGGAGACGTGCGAACCGCGTTCCAGGACGGTGATCTGCCAATCGGGGCGAAGGCGCCGTGCTGTCGTCGCGGCGCTCATTCCCGCGGCGCCCCCGCCGATGACTACGAGCTTCTTCTGCTGCTTGCTCATGTTTCGACACTCCCTGCTCAGAAGGCCGCAAGTCCGGCTGGTCTCCACGCAGGCGGCCCGGCCTCCAATTATAGAGGGATGCGGAGGGCGCGGCCATCCTCTGCGCGTTTCCTTTGTTGGACACTTCTGTCAGGCAGAAAGGCGCGGCCCGACCCGCCTCAGGCCGGCTTCTCCAGCTCTTCGTGCCCGGTGCGGGCCAGGCTCGACTCTGCGGCGGCAATCAGGGCTCCGGCCGAGTCCCCGTCCTCCGGGTAGGCCGCCAGCCCGACGAGAAGATCGGGTCTCCAGCCGGCGACGTCGGGGCCGGCGGGCCTCAGTTGGAGGACTCGCGACGCAATGCGGTGTCGGATGGCGACAGCGGCGGACCGCGTTGTCTCGGGCAAGAGGACTGCGACCCCGGCGTCGCCGAACGCCGCCAACACGTCGTGAGTCCTGATCTCGCCGCGTATCACGGCGGCCAGACGTCGCAGGAACACCTCGCTTTGCTGCCGCCCCCCCTTTTCCACCATCTCGTCCAGGTTCTGGAAGCTGAGGAGCAGCAGGGCCAGCGGATGGCCGTAGCGCCTCGACCGCGCCGTCTCCTCCTCGAGACGCGCCTCGAACCACTCCCGGTCGAACATCCAGCGGATCGGGTCGATGCCCCCGTACCGGTACGTCCTTCGCGCCGCCCGCAAGCGAACGAGCGCCAGCGACAGGTGTCCCGCCACCTCCGGACACAACTCCAGATCCATGCCGTCGCCCTCGTCACCGAAGAGGACGACGCCCAGCTTCTCTTCCTCCCATTCGAGACGGCAGAGCATGATGCGACGAGCGGGCACGGCGGGGGCAGCGTCGCCGAGCACATCGGCCGGACTGTCGGAGATGATCATCTCACCGCTTACGAGGAGGTCGCTCACCGGCCCTTTTTCGGCAACTCTCAGCCGCAGCGCCGACAACTCGGACACGGACTCCCTCTCCCCTGATAACAACGCCAGCATGCCGCTACCGTCATCGAGAAGAACGCACGCTACAGAGGCGCCGATGGCAGGGGCAACGAGCGACTGCAGAGCATCTGCCAGCGCGCCCGAAGTTGGGGCCGCGTGCATCTGCCGGAGCGCACGCACCAGCTCAAGACAGGCGTGGCGCACTACGCGGGGAGCCACACCTTCAGACAAAGCACCATCGGACACAGTTCACCCCGAGACAGCAATCCGCGTCCCCTAGGGAATTATCGGCAACAACAGCTTCTGAGACATAGGGACTTTGGGAGCGCAGCCGGCTTCAGCCCGCCTGCGCGTCGCGCTGCATCGCCAGCATGCGCACGCCGGTCATCTCGCGGTAACTCCTGCCCGCCTCCACCTGCGCGAGAATGGCTGGCGGATCGATGACACGCGTACCGCATATCACGTCCACGCCGTAGTCGAACAGCACCGGCGAGAGGGGCACCGTTGGTCCCAGCAGCACCACCAGGCTCTGCGGGCGGCAGTAGCCGAGAAGGTCTTCCATCGTCCCGTTCACCAGAGCCGTCCCGGTGATGGCGACAACGTCCGCTTCCGGGACTACGCGCGGGGCCTCCGATGCCGGTAGATCGCCCGGCCGCGGCTGCAGCTCCAGCACTGAAAGCTCGCCGACGGCATCGCGGAGCTGGGGAACGAACGGGAAGTGCCCCACCAGCGCCACCCTCTTCCCGGCGCCCCGCTCCATAAGCAGGTCGCGCGCGTTCAGGTCCCGGCAACGCGTCTCATCGACCTCCAGCAGCGAGTTTATCGCCGCGATGCCGATGCCGGCCTCCTTCCACACGGGCGAGACTGCCATCTGGGCGAGCGACCGCGCGGACGCGAGTTCGAGCTTTTCGACATCTATTCGAGTAGGGTCGGCAAGCGTGGAGGCGAGGCCGCAGTAGCGGCTCCAAACGGCGACCCAGTAGGGGCCAGCGCGCAACTCGCGCACGGCGGCGTCGGAGGTCAGCGTCTCGATGATTTCCGCAAGTATAGCCACAGCTTCACGGCCAGGCAGCAGAGGGCGCGCGACCCCTTCCGCTGCCGCGCTCAGACCACTCAGTCCAGATCGAGATGACGGCCCCGCTTAGCGTGCTCTATACGCATCGCCTGGGCGGAGACAATCCGCTTGTAGACGCGCTCTTTCAGAAACTCGTAGGCGGCCTTCTCATCGTGATCGACGATAATCTGGGCCAGCTCCATGATATCGTGTGGCTCGAACGCCACCGCCTCTCGACTCGCCTCCGCTGTCATCTGCTCGTTGCCCTCCATTCTTGACGAAAGGGACCCATCTATTCGACGAGCGCGGGAGCGCGCTCCTACAAGTATGTTACCCTACTTCCGCCATCTTGATCAGCCTGTCCCCATTGAAGCGCAGCGCGATACGGCATGAACGCGCCCCCTCGCATCCGTTCCCCACCCGTGCACCGGCTGCAGGCTCCACCGCGTTCCGAAGCTTGCCAGCCGCCTCAATTTGGTGGGGCCGTTACCGGCCGAGGCTGGGAAGCCTCGGCTACGTGGATCATCGAACCGCCATCGCGGCGGCTGCCCCTCGCATCTGCTTATCTGTCCCTATCCGCAGACAGGCCACCCCCTCCCTCCCCAACTTGACCGCCTATCGGAAGTCCGCTTAGAATTACCGTAAAGCACCCGGTGAGTCGGCGGGCCCTTCCCGAGAAGGGCGCCTTTTTTGGACGGGCATGATAACAATCGGACTTACCGGCGGCATCGGCAGCGGCAAGAGCCTTGTCGCCAGGATGCTCGCTGAAAAGGGCGCCGCCCTCGTCAATGCCGACGAGGTGGGACACCGGTCCTATCGCAAGGGCACCCCCGTCTACGAACGCGTGGTCGCCAGTTTCGGCCGAGAGGTACTCGACGAGAACGGTGAGATCGACCGCGCGAAGCTGGGACAGCGCGTATTCGCCGATCCGAGGCAGCGTGAGCGCCTGAACGCCATCGTCTGGCCGGAGATGGCAAAGATGATGGCGCAGGATCTGGAAGCGCTGCGGTCGCGCGGGACCGCCGTCGCCGTTCTGGAAGCGGCCGTACTCATCGAGGCGGGCTGGCGGCCGCTCGCCGACGAGGTGTGGGTGGTGCTCGCGTCGCCGCGGGTGACCCGGCAGCGGCTGATGGAGACGAAGGGGATGTCGGCGGAGCAGGCCGACGCGCGCATACGTTCGCAGCTCAGCAACGAGGAGCGCCGGCGCCGCGCCGACGTGATAATCGAGAACAACGGGAGTATCGAGGAGCTCAAGCAGCGGGTCGAGGAACTCTGGCAGGAGCTGCAGCGTCGGATAAGGGCGGGTAGCCGCAAAGAGGTAACTTAGTCGTGGTCGAGCAACGAGTGGAAGAGCAGAACTATCGCCAGTACGCCATCGAAGAGTACTACGCCTTCGAGGAGCCCTATTATCTCCCCGTCAACGACGAGGTCCCTCTCTTCACCGCCGCCTTCGAGCAGCAGATACCCGTCCTCCTCAAAGGCCCCACCGGCTCTGGCAAGACACGCTTCATCGAGTACATGGCCTGGAGGCTGGGAAGGCCGCTCACCATCATCAAAGACGTCACCAACGCGGGTCGGAACGAGAAGGTCCACGGCCTTCCCCTCGTCACCGTCGCCTGCCACGAGGACCTCACCGCCAGCGACCTCGTCGGCCGCTATCTGCTCGAGGGCGAAGAGACGCGCTGGATCGACGGCCCCCTCACGCGCGCAGTCAAGGCGGGAGCGATTTGCTACCTCGACGAGGTCGTTGAGGCGCGCAAAGACACCACCGTCCTCATCCACCCTCTGACCGATCACCGCCGCATCCTGCCCATCGAGAAGCGCGGACAGATTGTCGAGGCGGCGCCCGGATTTCTGCTCGTCATATCGTATAACCCTGGTTACCAAAGCGTGCTGAAAGACCTCAAGCACAGCACCCGCCAGCGCTTCATCGCCATCGAGTTCGGTTACCCGAGCCGCGAGCAGGAGACGCAGATCATCGCCCACGAGGCGCAAATATCGGAGGACATCGCCGCCGACCTCGCGAAGCTGGGCGAGAAGGTGCGCAACCTGAAGGAGCACGGCCTGGCAGAAGGGGTGAGCACGCGGCTCCTCATCTACGCGGGCAAGCTGATGGCCAGGGGCATCGAGCCCCTCCAGGCCTGCCAGTCGGCGGTCGTGTGGGCGCTGACCGACGACATCGAATTGCAGCGCAGCATCGAAGAGGTCGTCTCGTCCATATTCGAGTAAGGAAGCGGGGAATGAAACACACCTTAATCAGAGCGCTTGTCCTCGGCGGCGCCATCGTATCGCTCGCCATCCTGGCCTGCGGAGACGAGGACGGAGACGGGCAGTCGCAGCCCGTAGATACGCCTTCGCAAGCGGCAACCGAGCAGCCCACGTCGGCACCTCTGCCCACGCGGGTCATGAGCTTCGCCGAGGCTTGCCAGAAGTCGGGCGAGAAGCAGTTCACCGCCCCGCCGCCGACCATAATCGACCCGGCGAAAAGCTACACCGCCGTTATCAAGACCGAGAAGGGCGACATCACGGTCGAACTCTTTCCGGATGTGGCGCCCGTCACCGTCAACAACTTCGTCTTTCTCGCCTGCAAAGGCTTCTACGACGGCGTCACCTTCCACCGTGTGTTGCCCGGCTTCGTCGCCCAGACCGGCGACCCCACGGGAACGGGCGGCGGCGGCCCCGGCTACGTGATACAGGACGAGATAAGCAGCCGCGGCTTCGAGAAGGGCACGCTGGGCATGGCCAACCGCGGCCCGAACACCAACGGCAGCCAGTTCTTCATCTGTCTGGAGCCGCAGCCGCGCCTGAACGGACGCTACACCGTGTTCGGACAGGTGACCGCCGGCATGGACGTTGTGGAAAGCATAACCCCGCGTAACCCGGAGGAAAACCCGCAGTTCGCCGGCGACAAGGTGCTGGAGATAACGGTCGAAGAGAAATAGACGCGTTTTGTGCGCGTTTTTCATGCAGGGGGAGCTATTCTCAAATTGAGGAGGGTGAAATGAGAAGACTCCTCTCGCCCGCGACACTCGCCGCAGTTGCGCTCACTGCCACCCTCGCGTGGACCGCCTGCGGCAGCGACAACAGCGACAAGATTGTAGTGAAGTCGGGAGGCGGCACCCAGATTCGGGCCACACCCTTCGCCACTGTGCCCGCGCCTGAAGGCCCCATTCCCACCAGGACGGCCGATTTCGCCTCTCTCTGCCTGAAGACCAACCAGCGGCAGTGGTCAAGCATGCCCCCGATGATAATCGACCCCAACCTCTCCTACTCCGCGACCATACGCACGGAAAAGGGCGACATCATCATCAAGCTCCTGCCGGATATCGCCCCCTACACCGTCAACAACTTCGTGTTTCTTGCCTGCTCCGGCTTCTACGACGGCCTCACCTTCTTCCGCGTAGCACAAAAGCCGCTGCCGGAGGGAATCCCGCACCCCTTCGCGCAGGCGGGAGACCCCTCCGAGCGCGGTTTCTACGACCCGGTCCGCGGCGGGCCGGGATACTTCATACCGGAGGAGCTCAGCGACCGCAAGTTCCTGGCAGGGACCGTCGGTATGTCGAGTGGCGGCCGCGGCACCCCGGTGAGCGGAAGTCAGTTCTTCATCGTGTTCGAGGAAGCGCCTGAGCTCGACGGCCAGTATACAATCTTCGGCGAGGTAACGTCAGGACTCGACGTCCTGGAGTCGTTGACGCCCCACAATCCTCAGCGGGATGCGACCCCCGGTGACAAGATACTGGAGATCGTCATCCAGGAGGGGCAATAGCAGCGGCGCTCAAACGCGGGGGTCTGGTGAAGCGGTGGACGACAGGGAGCAGGAGCTAAGGGAGTACGAGAGACGCCTCGCCGATTTCTCAGCGAGCCTGCCGAAAGAGATCCGTTTGGCTGCCGGCGAGATGGCCGGTCGCCTCTCCCCTGAGCAACTCAGGACCTGGGCCGAAGAAGGCATCGCCCTCGCCGGCCAGTCGCTCCGCTCGTGGGAAGCCGCCATCGAGTACTTTCGGGCCAGCCCGAAGGTCATCCGCATTGTGCCGTTCGACGCTCTTCGTCGCTGGACCCGCATAGGGCGGGAGCTGGCAGACCACTCTTCTATTATCGCCGCCGCCTACTTTCAGGCAGGGCCGGAGTGCGCGGGCCGGCTCTCCCTCGCCGAACTCGATCATTGGGCCGCCATGGGGCGCCGTCTCTACCAGGGAAACTGGAAATCGGTCTCTCTGGCTTCGCTTTTCTTCTCCATTACTGCCCGACTTCTCGATTCGGTGAGGGTGGCAGAGCTCCAGCACGTCCAGGGACTCATCGAAATCCTCGCTGAGAGGTCCTATGAACTCGCAGGGAGCTGTCTGGAGGCGATGCCCCGCCTCTTCTCCGAACTGGAACCGGCCGACAGGAAGGGGTTCGTCGAGCTCGCGCACGCGATAGTCAGGTCGAGCTGGGCGGACGCGCGCAACTACTGCGAGAACGGCCCGAATCTGGTGAAGAACGTCGAGGCCGCTCATCGCGCGCGCTTCATGCAACTCGCCGGAAGCGTCGCCGACGCCGTCGGGCCGCGCTCGTACCAGCTATTCGCAGAGGCGGCAGCAGCGCTCGGCCGCGTCGAGGGCCACGAGCATCCGCGGCTCCTCTCCATGGCGGAAGACCTCGCCGCCAGTTCACCGATCGCAGCCATGGAGTTCCTGAAGAGCGGACCGGAGGTCCTCGCGCGCATCGACGCCGAAAGCCTCGGCCAGTGGCACGCGGCGGGAACCCGAATATTGCGCGAAACCCGGGAAGGCGGCGAAGCGTTCTTCCGCTTGCAGTCGGGCAAGGGCGAGGAGGTCCTCGAGCGCCTCTCTCATCGCGTCGACCTGTCCCGCGTGAGCGACATCCTCCGCCTCTACTGCAAGGCGCTGACAGGAGCCAACGTCTGTATCCATCCCTCGAGTTCGCTGGCCGAGAAAGGGATTGGCTGGGTCGCCTCGGAGCTGCCTTCCACCGAGGGGACGGCGGTCTATCTCCCTCCCACCATCGAAGAGTTCGAGAGCAAGAAAGAAAACTTCGCCGTCTACAAGGTGTACGCGACCCACCAGGCGGGCCACCTCGAGTTCGGCAGCTTCCTCTTCAACTTCAAGCGCAGGGGGAACATCTTCTCCTCGCGACGACGGCGGCTGAAGAGCGGGCGGCCCACGAAGCGCTCCAAGGACACCGCGCCGCTCACCGATATGGAACGCTTCTTCGACCTCTTTCCGGACCGCCGCCTTGCCGCCGACCTGTTCACGATCACGGAGGACGCCCGCGTCGATTTCCTGCTGACGCGCGAGTACCCGGGAATACGCCGCTCCTGGCGTCTCGTCCAGCAGCGCGAGCTGGCGCGCCGCCCTCCTCTGCCCGGCCTGCCGCTGCGCCAGGCGTTCCTCGAAAACCTGGTCCGCGCCAGCATCGACGGCGCCCACACGATGCTCTGGCCGCGCTCGCTCGAGGCGTTTATGATCGAAGGGCTGCGCCTGCTGCACGCCGTCCGCCAACCGCAGGCCCGCGTCGAGGACTCGGCTGAGGCGGCCCTCAGACTCTACGAGCTGACATCCCGCCTGCCCAACCTCAGCGTCCAGGACATCGACGGGTTGGACTGGGAGCTCATGGACGAAGAGAGCATGGAGTTCATGCTCATGAAGCCGAAGGGCAGCGCGGACGCCTCCGGCACGCCGCTGCCCACGGGCACCGAAGAGGAGTACGAGAGCCCGCAGCCCGTCGAGTTCCGCGGCGACTTCAAGCCGGAGCTCGTCCAGCTCCTTATGCGGCTTCGCCTTCAGGAAGGCGTCGAGGCGCCGGAAGGGCTGGCGCCGCTCACTCCAGAGCAACTGAAGGAGCTTCTCGAAAAGAGCGTCGAAATAAGCATCGGCGCCATGGCCGAGGGCGACCTGTCGTCGACCGTCGGCCTCTTCCTCACCAACCTCGAGAAGGAGGCGGGCACCCCTATCCCCGATCAGAAGCTCGAGATGAAGGACGGCCAGCCCGTCGACGGCGTCGTCGAGGAAGAGCAGACATCATCGGCCGAGCCGGAGGTCTTTTGGTACGATGAGTGGGACTTCCGCGCCTCCGACTACAGGCCGCGCTGGTGCCGCGTGCTCCAGCGTCCTCTCGAAGAGGGGGAGCAGACGTACTACGAAGAGACGCTACAGCGCTACAGCGGACTCGCCGCCAAAACGCGCAAGCAGTTCGAGCAGCTCCGTCCCGAGCTCTTCCGCAAGATCAAGCGGCTCCACGACGGCGAGGACTTCGACATCGACCTCGTTATCGATTACCTGACGGAGCGGCGCACGGGCCATAGCTTCACCGACAAGGTCTACTGGCGTCGCAACAAGATCGAGCGGCAGGTCGCCGTCGCCTTCCTGCTCGATATGAGCGCTTCGACGGACGAGGAGATCGAGAAGCGGAAGCAGAAGTACGCCGAGGAGGACTTCGGAGACGACCCCCGCCGCTACTACGAGTGGCTGGCGCAGCGCAAGGCGCAAGCGATTCTCAGCCCGCCCAAACGGATCATCGACCTCGAAAAGGAGAGCATCGTCCTCCTGATCAGCGCCCTCGAAGCGATAGGCGACGCGTACGGCATTTACGGCTTTTCCGGCTACGGGCGCGAGAACGTCGAGTTCTACGTGCTCAAGGACCTCGACGAGCCGCTCGCCGAGCAGGTGCGCGCGCGCATCGATAAGGTGGCGCCGATCCGCTCTACGCGCATGGGGCCGGCGATCCGCCACGCGACGTCGAAGCTGGAAGGCTACGAGGCGAAGGTTCGCATCCTCTTCCTCGTCTCCGACGGCCGGCCACAGGACCACGGCTACGGGCGCGACCGCACGGAGCGCGAGTACGCCATTCACGACACGCACCAGGCGCTGCTGGAGGCGAAGCGAAAGGGCATCGTGCCGTTCTGTCTGACGGTGGACAAGGAGGGACACGACTACCTGGGCCAGATGTGCGAGGAGATCGACTACGAGGTCCTGGGCGACATCGAGGCCCTGCCCGACCGCCTGCCCACCCTCTACCGACGCCTCACCGAATAGGACCGCGCTGTAATAGGGCGGGCATCCCGCCTCAGGCGAGCAGGCTTGCCCGCCGGGGCCACGGGCAAATGCAGGGGTCGTATTCCGCGAACCGCTAGCGAATGGTCTCGACGGCGGCGGCCTGCGGGTAGACGCGCAGCGAGTTCCCGTACGCCGGCTCCCGCCCCACTTCCGACATCGTCTTCTGCACCGCCTGCCCCAGTGTTGCGCCCTCCAGCAAGTGACGCAGCAGCGCCTCCGCCGCCGCGTCCGTGTGCGCCCCCGATACCAGCCCGTCCCAGCCGATGACCGCCTTCGCTCCCCGCTCCACCAGCGCCCGCGGCGTGTTATCGAACAGGAGGCCGTCGCAGCCCATCAGCACTATTGTCGCGCCGCCGAAATCGCCGCGCATCGTCGACTGGACGAAGTGCGGCGTCACCCCGAAGTACCGCTCGTCGCCGCCCTGCCGGTAGCGCACCGCGAACAACTGCCGCCGCTCCCGCTCCTGCGCGTACTTCGACTGGTCGTACGGCTCGGAGGTGAACAGGAAGACGTCCTGCCCGAACGTCTGCAGCAGCTCCTGCTTCTTCTCCGGGTCGGGCATCGTCAGGCTCTCCTCCTCGAACCTTGCCGTGTGGACGCGCAGCACCAACAGCTCATACCCCCGCGACGGCAGCCCGCGGTAGAAGTCGACCGTTACCTCTTCGCCGGGGACGTAGTCGACCTCGTAGCCTGCGCGCTCGAGCATTCCCGTGACGTTCGCGACAAAAGCAGCGTTCGGCTCCGTGAGCGCAAGCTGGTCGACGATGACCGCCCGATAGGTCGACTCCTCGCTGCGGGCGAAAAAGAGCGCAAGGGCAACGGCGGCGATGACGGCGACGACGGGGAAAAGGGCTCCGGGCAGCCACGAGAAGCGGCGCCTTCGGGGTCCGCGCGTGGCCTTTCCACCCGGTGCGGAAGGAGCCATGCCGGAACCTCCGCCCTACCGCGGGCGATGTCTGCGGCTCAGCGTCGCTCCCACCGCCGTTACGAGCAACCACGCCGCGACGAGAGCGACGAGCCCCTGTCCCAATCTATTGAACGGAGTCTCCGCGGCGCCCGGTCCGTCCCCCGTGGGCGGGGGCGCGACCGGGGTTGCCGGCGGCGCCGTTGGGGTCGCGACGGCCGTAGGCGTGGGCGAAGGCGCCGGAGAGACTACGATCTCGCGGGCAAAGACATCGGTGGCGCCGTTGGTGTCCGCGGGGACAAGATTGGTCGCGTCGGACTGGAAGGCGACGATGCGGCCGTCGTCACTGATTTCCGCCATCTCACTGTGCCCGTTCGCCTCACGGCCGGCGCTGTCCACACTCGCCCGCACCGTCTGCCCGGTCAGCCTGTCCCAGACGAAGACGTCCTCGCGGTCGTTCGTGTCGCCGGGGACGATGGCGGGCGAGGCGGTGCGATAGACGGCGAAGCGACCGTCGGACGTGAGCCCCATGACAAAGCTCGCCGAGCCCGCCTCCCGCCCGTCCATCGTCAGGCTAATCCGACGCGTCTCGCCGGTCAGCCTGTCGCGCAGAAAGACGTCCTCGATCATATCTGCGCTGGGAACGAGGTTCGGGTTGCCGCTGCTGAATACCGCCCATCTCCCGTCGGCGCTTACGAACGGCGCTTCGCCGTAGGGGCCCGCTGGTTCCGTGCCGCTCGGCGCGCTGATCAGTTCCACGCGGCCGCTTTCCGCGTCCCACAGGAACGCGTCGATGTCCATCTCCGCCTCGGGAGGGGCGACGAGGTTCGAAGCGCTGGAGCTGAACCCGACAAAGCGGCCGTCGGCGCTGATGGTGACGTGGTAGCTCCAGCCGTTCGCCTCGACGCCAGCGCTGTTGACGTTCACGCGGAGCGTCTCGCCGGTCTGCAGATCGTGGCGGAAGACGTCGCGCTGGCCGTTCGTGTCGCCCGACACCAGGTTGTCGGCGGTCGAGAGGAAGGCGACGTAGCGGCCGTCGTCGCTGATCGCGGCGCGGTCGCTCGGCCCGTTCGCCTGAGCGCCATCGCTGCCGACGCTGACGCGCGCCGTCCGTCCGGTCTCGCGGTCACGCACGAAGACGTCTTCCATCGGGTAGGGCATCCCGTCCGGATAGAAGGAAACGTTCGTGTCGTCCTCCACCAGGTTCGACGCCCCCGAGACGAAGCTCACGAAGCGCCCGTCGCCGCTGACGTCGGGGTTGTAGCTCCAGCTGTTCGCCTGCTCGCCTGCGCTGCTTACGTTGACGCGCTCCGTCGTGCCCGTCTCGCGGTCGTGAACGAAGATGTCCGGGCAGTTGCCGGTGTCGAACGTCGGGAACACGCGGCAGACGTTGGTGTCCCCTTCGACCAGATTCGACGCCCACGACTGAAAGGCGACGAAGCGACCGTCGCCGCTGATCGCGGGCTCGAAGCTCCTGCCGTTGCCCTCCAGCCCCTCGCTGCTCACGCTCACCCGCGTGGTCGGCAGCGCCTGGGCCGAGGCGAGGGCGACGACAAGGGCCGCGACGGCGGCGATGATTGCGGCGCGGATAGGGAGCCACTTCACTTCGAATGCCTTTCACTGCTGCCGTCATGACGGCGCCGACATTGTAGCCGACGATCAGGAGGAGCGAAACAGCCGTTTGTGCAAGGCAACGGATGCGACGGCAAGGAGCAGGCCTCCGCCGAGCCCCGCGGCAGCGGCGATCGGCGCGAACGGCACCGATGTTTCGCACTCCGCCGGCAGCGCTGCCGGCTCCGCCAAGCCCCCGACGGGGGGTGACGCGACCTGCCGGTAGAGGAAGTCGGACATCCAGGCGATGACGGGCTCCTTGTACAGCGTCCACACGCCGTGCCCAATGCCATCCAGCGGGTGGAACTCCACTGTAACCCCAACCGCCTGCGCCCGCGCCACCACCTGAAGCGCTAGGTCGTAGGGGACGCGCGTGTCTTCGACGCCGTGCACCATCATCGCCGGCGGCTCCCCCGCCTCGATCAGCAGCGGGGCCATGGCGCCGGAGACGGAGACGCCCGCGGAAACATCTGACGGGTAGCCGGGGTTCCCGCTGTCGCCGGGGTCGCTCGAGTTGTACGTGACGTAGAGGGAGGTGACGGCCCCCGCCGAGCTGCCGCCGACGGCGATGCGCCCGGGGTCGATCCGGTAGGAGGCGGCGTTCGCCCTCAGCCAGCGCACGGCTGCCTGGGCGTCGTGCTGCGCGTCGGCGATGGCCAGCGGCAGCTCCGGGTCGTTCGGCTCGAAGTATTCGCCCTCGCGCAGACGGTAGTTGATCGACGCCGCCACGTAACCGCGTTTTGCGAAGCGGGTCGCAATCTCGACGTGCAGCGAGTCCGCCTTGTCGCCGCCAGTGAAGCCGCCGCCGTGAATCCAGACGAGCGCGGGGCGCCCCGTCGCCGCGTCGCCCTCCGGCTCGTACAGATCGAGGTAGAGCGTCTCGAGCTCGCCGTGCTCGTCGATCGCCTCGCCGTACGCGATATCGCTCGTGACGAGCACGGAGTCGAAAACCTCATCGCGGTACCGCTGCCCGTCGGCGCCGGCGGCAGGCGCGGCTGCGAGCAGCGCCAGCGCAATCGATAGCGCAGGCAAAAGAAGACGGCGAAAACAGCCCACTTTGGGGTACCCCCGCATTCAGCCTCACCATTGTATGCCTTCTGTCAACAAGATCGGCGCAGAATACCCCACGAAAAAGAGAGAAGAGAGGCGTTCTCCGCCTCTCTCCCCATTCAACCGATGGCTCGAAAGCCTACCGGGTCGAGCCGCCGTAGCGGTGCTCGAGGCCGGGGCCCGTGCCTTCGCCAGGCTCACCCCAGCTCTTGCCAGCCGCCGCAACCGAAGCGGAGCCGTAGCGGTGCTGCTCGCCGTCGCCGTCGCACTCGCCGAGCTGCCGGCCTTCACCGTACTGCGGTCCGTGCGGGCCCGGCGAGGCCTGGTTCTGCTCCATGCGCTCCAGCATGCGCTGCGCCTGCTCCTGCGTGAGCGTGCCTGCCGCCACCGCCGCGTCTACCGCCGCCTGGCGCGCCTCCGCTACCTCCTGGTGGAAGACCGAAAGGTCGATCCCCTTCTCCTCCAGCAGCGCCGGGATAGTCGTGCCGCCTTCGAGCTCGGCGAGCAGTTGCTCCTCCGTTAGCCCCGTCAGCTCCGACGCCACGGCCACCGGTATGTCCCTCCCGCCGATGTCGACCCCGTTGCCCGCGTTGGGTCCCGGCCCGGCCGCGAACACCGTCCCGAAGAGCAAGACGCCCACGGCCACCGCCGCGATCGCGCCGCCCACTACAGCCAGTCTCTTTCCCATCACTCTTCCTCCTTACTCTGTGTGCTCTTGCGGTCCTCCCGCATCCACTTTCAGCTTAGCGGCGGCGTGTGTAAGGGCAGTGGAAACAGGATGGAGATCGCATGGAGATTGAGGCCCCGCCCGGGAAGCGGAAAAAGGGGAAATCTCCACAATTCCTCCAAGAATCCTGCACATATTTCGCGTAGACTATGTGTGATGAGAGACGGCGGCGGCGCCGAGCGCGGCCTCAACAGATAGCAGCGGAGGCAACATGAAAGAGAAGATACTGGTTGTCGACGACGACAAGCACATGGTCGAGATCGTCCGCGCCTACCTGGAGAAGGACGGCTATCGCGTGGCCGCGGCGTTCGACGGCCGCAGCGCCCTCGAAGCGGCGAGGCGCGAGAAGCCGTCGCTCCTCATCCTCGACCTCATGCTGCCCGAAATATCCGGGTGGGACGTCATGCGCTCGCTCCGGCAGTCGTCCGACGTGCCGGTGATCATGCTCACCGCCCGCGACGACCCCGTCGACAAAGTGGTCGGCCTCGAGCTGGGCGCCGACGACTACGTGGTCAAGCCCTTCGAGCCGAAGGAGCTGCTTGCGCGTGTTCGCGCCATCCTGCGACGGGCGCGTCCCGCCGAGCCGCGGGCGCCGCTCACGCTCGGCCCGCTCTTCATCGACCCCAGCCGCCACGAGGTGCGACTGGGGGAGCGACGCGTCCACCTCACTCCCACCGAGTTCGCCATTCTCCACACGATGGCCCGCCACCCCGGCGTCGTCTACACGCGCCTGCAACTGCTGGAGGCGGTGCAGGGCGACAGCTACGAGGGGTACGAGCGCGCCATCGACAGCCACATAAAGAACCTGCGGCAGAAACTGGAGCCCGACCCGCGCCGCCCGAAGTACGTGGTAACGGTGCACGGCGTCGGCTACCGACTGGAGGCGGGAGATGCTTCGTAGCCTGCGACTCCGTCTTGCCCTTTCCTTTATCTTCATTGTCGCCCTCGCCGTGGGTATCGCAGCCGTCATCGCCGAACGAACGGCCACGCGCGAGTTCGATTCGTATCGCTCCAGCGTCGACGCCGCCTACGTGGAAACGCTCGTGGAGAACCTGGGCGATTACTACGCGGCCCAGGGGAGCTGGGAGGGCGTCGAGTCCGTCATATCGTCGGTGCCCAGCCCGGGGGGCCGCGTCCAGCTCCTCGACGCCCAAGGCGCCGCCGTCGCCGATTCTTCGCCCGGCAGGGGTCCCGGCGGCCCCGGCGGCGAGACCGGTCCCGGTGATGGCCAGACGCCCGGCGACGGGCAGGGCGACGGGCAGGGCCCCGGCCGCGGACAAGGCTCGACGTCGGGAGGCGAGACTGCCCCCGGCGACGCGCCCATGGGCCCGGGCGGCCAGACGGAACAGCGGCAGCAGGGCGCGCCGGAAGGCGCCGGCGATGGTGACTGGTACGGGGGAAGCGAAGACACGGCCTACGTCGCGCCGGCGATGGGCGCGGAGTTGGAAGCAAGCGCGCAGGGACAGGGCCGCGAGACCGAGAGCATCCCTGTCCTGCTGGACGGCGAGCGCGTGGGTACGCTGGTGGTCTACTCCGGCGGCGGCACATTCCTCGAACAGGGTGTCAGCGATTTCCTCGATAGGATAAGGCTTGCCCTTCTCGCGGGCGGGCTCTCCGCTCTCGCCATCGCCGCGCTGCTGGCCGTAGCGCTCGTCAACGGGTTCACGCGGCCGCTCCGCCGCCTGGCGGTCGCCGCCCGCAGGATCGCCGCCGGGGACTTCGGGCACCGCGTCGACCTGACGTCGCCCTCTGAGGCCGCCGACCTCGCCCTGTCGTTCAACCAGATGGCGGCCGCCCTTGAAAGCGACCGCGAGACGCGGCGCCGCCTCCTCGCCGACATCGCCCACGAGCTGCGCTCCCCGCTTGCCGTCATCCAGGGCACGGCGCAGGGCTTTATCGACGGCGTCATCCCCGCCGACCAGGAGCACGCGGCCGTCATCCGCGACGAGGCCGCCCTGCTTAGCAAGCTCATCACCGACCTCCGCGACATCGCCCTCGCCGAATCGGGCGAGCTGCGGCTGGAGCGCGCCCCCACCGACCTCGCCGAGCTGGCGCGACAGGCGGTCACGCGGGCGCTGCCGCAGGCGCAGCAGGCGGGGGTCACGCTCGATCTGGAGGCCCAGCCGCTCCCGGCGGCGCTGGTCGACCGCGAGCGCACGCTCCAGATCGTCGGCAACTTGCTTGACAACGCCCTCAAGCACACGCCGAAGGGCGGCCGCGTGACGGTGCGGGCCGGCGCGTCCGGCGGGAGTGTCACGCTGAGCGTCGAGGACACGGGGCCCGGCATCGCCGCCGAGCACCTGCCGCGCATCTTCGACCGCTTCTACCGGGTCGACGCGGCGCGGGCACGCGGAAGCGGCAGCGGGCTGGGGCTGGCGATAGTCAAGAAGCTTGCGGAGGCGCAGGGGGGAACGGTGTCGGCGGCGAGCGAGCCGGGCCGCGGCTCAGCCTTCACCATCGCCTTCCCCGCCCTCAGCGGTCTCTGAGAACAAGAGATTCTTT
Source organism: Dehalococcoidia bacterium (assembly GCA_030018455.1). Taxonomy (NCBI): domain Bacteria; kingdom Bacillati; phylum Chloroflexota; class Dehalococcoidia; species Dehalococcoidia bacterium. The sequence continues at coordinate 71,871 of JASEFU010000005.1, read as the reverse complement.
CTTGCGCGATTCACTTTCGGCCTAACGCAAGTGACGCCTCCGCACATACAGACCCCCCAGTGCGGCCACTGCGGCTGCAGCGAGTGTTCCCCCGCCCGTCGCGACAAGGGGCAGCGCCGGAGGGCCGCGATTTGCATCGGCAAGCGGTTCCGGCACAGCCTGCATGCCGCCCACCGATAACGGGGGTGGAGGCGGAGGCGGGGGCGTAGGCGTGGGTAACAATACGAAGTAGGCCGTCACGATTTTGGCCCAACTCATTGTCACTGTGGTCGGGTTGGCCAAATTGTTGTCAGTCCCCGACCACGACGACCAGCCATACCCCGCAATGCCGTATGCTGTGACGGTGACTTCTGTGTGGAGATAGTAGCAGTCTGGGCTGCAGAATTCCGACTGAGAAGGGACATTCACGATTGTGCCACTGCCGGTCGGAACAATGTCTTTAGCCAGACAATAGCAGAAGACGCCTGAGACCGGCGTATTCGTGGGAGTAGGGGTCACGGAGGGGGAAGGGGTAGGGGTAGGGGTGGGGGTGGGAGTCCGAGTGGGAGTAGGCGGTGGGGGAGCCGTATTCGTCGGGGTGAGGGAGGGAGTCGGCGTGACAGCGAAAGCCTGCATGCCGGACGATCCCATCATCCCTGCCGCGATGAGGGCTGCGCAGACAATCTGGACTATTCTCATCATCGCCTCCTAATTTGGGGTCCCGCCAGAATGCGCGGCGACTGATACAACCTTTACTGTGCTGCCGTACGCGGGGTCAGGCCCGACCTCGCTCGCCGCCGCTTCCACCGCCTCTTCGGCCGTCAGCCCTTCAATCAGCAGATGGCGCAACAGGCTCGCCGTCGCCTTGTCCGTGTGGTCGGCGGTGACCAGGCCGTCCCAGCCGATGACCGCTCCCGCCCCCTTCGCCACGAACGCCGCCGCCGTGCGATCGGTGGTGAGCCCGTCGCACCCCATCAGGACGATCAGTGCGCCGCCGAAGTCGCCCTCCATCCGGGAGACGATGAAGTCGGACCTGATCCCGAAGAACACCTCCTCAGCGCCGGGATAGCTGACCTTGACCAGGCGAAGCGAGTCCTGGTCCTCGATGTACCGGTTCCTGTCGTACGCCTCAGACGTAAACAGCGCCGCCTCATCGGGCAGGCGCGCGGCCAAAACATCAGGGCGGCGCGCTGCGTGATTGCGGAAGAGCACGATGTCGTATTTCCTAGCCGGGAGGTAGCGGTAGAACTCTACCGTCGTCTCATCGCCGGGGACGTAGTCGACCTCGTAGCCCGCGTTCGTCAGCAGCTCGCCGGCCTCCTCAGCGAACGATGGGTTGGGAGCCGTCAGGCTGAGCTGGTCGACGATGGCGGCGGACAAGGCGGATTGTTCAGCGGAGTCCGACCGCAACAGCAACGCGCCGACCGCAATCGCCGCGACCGCGATGGCGGCGGCGGCAATCGCGATCACTCCCCCGCGGCGTCTCGAAAACTGACGTCTCGACGGCCGCCTCTTGACTCTCCTTTGGCGACCCATGTTGGTGACTCTAACCGTCTATCTCAGCGAGCGCCTCCTTGCATACCAGCCGCTCCCCGTCACGGCCACCAGGGCCAGCAGCCCGGCCGCTGAAACCGCGGCGTAGAACGTTGTGTTGCCCGAACCGGCGTCGGTGGGAGCATCCGGGAGCGCTTGCACGCCGCCGACCGGCGAAGGACATCCGTCATTCAGTTGCGTGTCAGGCCACGGGCCTGCTCCGTCGCCGTCGTCGTCCACGGCAGCTCCCGGAGGCTCGTCGCACTGGTTTATGTCCAACACCGGGAATGGCGGCCCGATCACGCCTGCGCAGCCTTCGCTCATGTTGCCCACGGCGGGACAGCCGTCATTAATTCGCCCGTCGCCATCGTTGTCTTGGTTGTCCTGGCATGCGACTTCTGGGGCAGCGAAAGCGGGACAACCGTCGTTGATCATGCCGTCCATATTGTCATCGTCCGTGGCATTGGCGCAGGCATTGGTCACCTCCGGCTGGCCTTTCGCGCCCGCTGCCGGTGGGCCACCAAAGCAGCCATCGTTAGCAACCGTATCGCCGTCATCGTCCCACGTGTTCCATGCGGCGCACTGGTTCAAGTCTTCTCCCTGAGTCCCGACTACCGGACATCCATCGTTGACAAGCGTATCACCGTCATCGTCCGCAACGTTGCCGAAAGCGCAGTTCTCGAATCCTTGGTGCGCTGCCACGTCACCGGCACCCGCTGAGGCAAGCGCCCCGATGAGGACGGCCAGCGCGATCACGAGAGCCAGATTCTTCATCCTTCCTTGTTCTCCTTTCGCTTCCTCCGGTAGGTCCGTCCTGGTGATTCTTTCGGCAGGGTCTCCCTCCCCGCCGCAGTTATCTCGCCGTCACCTCCTTTCCGGTCGACAACCGATTACGTTTGACTCCCTACTCGGCCGACAAATAGAATAGAAAAGGCTAGGGTGTGCGCCCGCATTCCTTAGCTCTGGCCTCGGTGGATGCCGCCACCGGGGCCTTTTCCCGTGTCTGGTCTTATACGCTGATCGAGCCCTACCTTCTACTCCGCCGCCCGCCGAGCCGACAGTGAAGATTCACTCGTCCGATTCGAAAGCGGGTCACAGATGAGAAAAAGCAAAAGCCGACCAAACCTCTGATTGGCCGGCTTCATTCCGACTCAGACAGAAGCAGTCGGGCATCCCCGCAGACAACCCCCGCCACCATGTTGCCTGCTCCGCTGCCCCCTGGGGGAACCACACCCCGTTCCAACGAGGTGGACGAAATTTTCGGGCTAAGCCCTGTCGTCTAAGCGACGGGATTATACACCTTTTGTCAACCCCTCGCTAAGCGGTTACGCGAACAGTTTCTGCGGAATTCTCGATCGGCATCGGGGGGGGGAGAAGAGGCGTTGGCGGAAGGCCGGGGCCCGAGCCGGAGCGGCTCTTATGGCGAGGGACGTGGGCTCGCTGTGGTCGAGCCCTCGGCGGCGACCGTGGCCGTCCCTTCCGGCGTCGAAGTGGCGGCCGGCGCGGGCGTCGCCGTGGGCGGAGGCTCGATCTCTATCGAGTTGACGATTTCCATTACGATGAGGCCGTTCGTGGCGTGGAAGGCAGAGAGCGCCTCGGGACTCGCCTGCCATACATCGCCGCTGACCGCTACCCGCACGATGAATTCGTCGAACAGGCCGTCCTTGTACTGGTACCAGAAGGTGTCGCCGCTGCGAGGGTTGATGACGACGACCGCCGTGTTGTCCGCGTTCGCGAGCCGGAGCATGTTGGGAGCGGGAGCGGTGTTGTCGCCGGAGAAATCGAAACCGACGAAGTGCCAGCCGCTTCCCTCGCCGGGCACCTTAACAGAGAACCTCCCTATGACCACGCGGTCCCACGTCCACGTGACGCCGCCCTCGTCCACGCCGTGCTCGATCACGGCCAGCGGCGGCGATGCAGCGGCCTCCGGCGGCTCCGGCGAAAGCGTCTCTGACGGCGCCTCGGCCGTGCTCCCGCCCTCCGCCGGCACAGGCGCGATAGGCATGTCCGTGCCTTCCTGCGCCTCCTTCAACTTCGACTCGACAGGAGACTCCTCCTTCTTTTCTTGCACCTCTTTGGCCGCCGCGCCGCTCTTCTCCTCGAATAGGGCGAGCGCCATCGCTTGCGCCGCTTTCACGTAGGCCGCATCGGAGGTCTCCTCTGCCGCCTTCAGCAACTCCTGGTCTTCCGGCGCCACCAGTGGCTGAACGCTGGCCAGCACTTCTTTTTGTTTCTTCGCCAGCTCGACGATTTCCTTCGCCTTCTCCGGCTGGATCTGGGAGGCATTCAGACTGCCGAGAGCGGATGCCGTCTGTCCTCGCAGGTCTTTCAGGAGGCCCGCGTCAATGCTGCGGCCCCTCTTCGCGAGTTCCTCTATCTCCGAAAGTCGTTCGGAAGCCAGGCTAAGCCGTAGGTCGCGGCGGGCGTCGCCATCGAAGGTGAAGGTCATTCGCACGTTCTCGGACGCTCTCTTGACCGGGTAGCGCCAGTCGCCCGGCAGCGCGTCGCCGGAGGTGGCGACAAGGAACGTCCCGAGGCTGAAGAAGACGATGACAACTGCGGACACGGTGACGCTCAGCGCGCGCAACGACGGTGCGGGCAGAGGGAACCGCCAGCGCTGCCGCGCCTCGAACATCTTTTGCGCCGCCGCGAGGAAGCGCTGCCGCGCCGCCCTTGCGAACGAGGGCCGGGGGCCGGCGTTCAAGGCGTCGCTGAGGCTTTGACCGCTCATCTCCAGGAGCCGCCCTCTTGCCGCTTCGGCGAATGCCGCGCGTGGCTCGACCTGCAGCGCCCCCTTCAAGGAAAGGCCCGTCCTAAGCAGTGGCTCCAGGCGCCGCGCCTCCTCCGGGTAGAGCGCAAGACACTCCTCGACCGTGCGCTCCCCGTTCAGCAGCGCCGTCAAGCACTCGTTCAGATGGTCTTCGAACTTGCCCAAGCTACGCCTCTGCCCTCAGGTGCTCTCGCTTGCCTATCAGCATCTGCTGCAGCTTTGTTACCGCCTTGTGCTGGAGCGATTTCACGTTGCCCTCGCGCTTTCCCAGCACCTGCGCCGTCTCCGCGATGGAAAGTCCGACGGCAAACCGCAGCGCGATTATCTCTCGTTGCGCCTCCGGCAGCTTCCGGGCCGCCCGCACCACGTCCTCCATCGTGAGCCGCTGCTCCACCGCCGCCGCCGGGCCGGGTCGCGTGTCGGCGAAGCTGTCGTCGACCATGACCGGAAAGCCGCGCACGGCGCTCTTCCGGAAATGGCTGACAAGGTGGTTGTGCGCAATGCGAAACAGCCACGCCGAAAAGGGTATATTCTGCAGCCGGTACTCCTTCATGGCCCCTAGCATCCGCAGGAATATGTCTTCCGTAAGGTCTTCCGCCTCGACTACGCTCCCCACCCGCGCCAGCACATACCGATAGACCCGCGGCAGATACCAGTCATAGATTTCCCCGAGGGCCTGCTGGTCGCCCTTCTTGGCCCTTTCGATAGTCTCCTGCTGGACTTCGGCCGATGAAGATGCGGCGGTGGAAATGAACTCCAACCGTCAACTCCCATCCAGTTGGAAGCTCTTTCTAATACCCACATAATATCGGCCGCCAGCCGGTCCGTCTACCGCCATGATTTCACATGATACAACGCACATGTCGGAGAAAAGTTAACCTTGGGGAAGGCGAAAGAGGCCTGCTGGCCGGATCGAGCTTCCCGTTCCCTTGGGCGGCGAAGCGCAATCGAAGAGGCGTCCCGCTGCGGAAGCGGCGTCGAATGTCAGGAGGAGAAGGCACAGAGACGCGCTTTCTCCTCGGCATGATGGCTCACGAAATAGCGGGCTGCCCTACGGCTCTCTTCTCCGCGCCAGCGTGAAGGCCGCGGCGCCCGCAACAAGGACAACGCCGATCCCTATGATCGGCCCCAGAACGAACCACGAGATGCCCCCCAGCCCGGACGATCCTCCCTCCGCCGGCGTGGGAGTCGGGAGTGGGATCACTTCCACAGTGGCGTTTGCAATCGTCGTTTCCAACTCAACGGGCATTTCTTCTTCGTCGATTTCCGCTGCGACAAGGCGTCCCTCAAGAAGCTCAAGCGCGGCTGTCCCTCCTCCGACCGGCGAGAAGGTCACCGTCGCCAGCACACCAGAGCCGCTGGGCCCTGCAGGGCCGCCCAGGGAAACGGGCGAGCCCATTGTCACGCAATTGAACCTGAGCACTTCCGGATCGCCGGGCTCAACGCGAGGATCGAGGCACTTCGGCTCTCGCCCGCCGCTCCCGAGAAAGGTCCCTTCCTTCACTTCTACGTACTTGAGAATCGAAGGGTCGTAGGAGAGGCTGAACTGAAAGGCGGCCAGATTCTCGACGTTTTCCACCAGGATGTTCACCTGGAAGTTTGGTCCCCCCTCTTTGATCTCTATCTCTTCCCCGGGCGCCTCCACGAGCACCCGCGGCTTGACATCTTGGGCAGAGACCGTGCCGAGGGCACCGAGCATGAGCACGAACCCCAGTGCCGCCGCTTTCATCAGGCTGCCGCCATAGCGCCTATTCTTCATGCTGGTCACCTCTTCCTGCGGTCGTTTGACAGGTAGTTAAGATGATATTGGGAAACGCGGGCAACCTCAAGATGATAACGCTCCGGCGACGGTAGACATATCATCTATTCTTCCCCGCGCGTCTGCCCCCGCCGCAGGCCCGCTGCGATGAGCGCCCAGCCGCTGACAACGAGAAACGCTCCGGCCAGCAAGCCAAGATAGGCCTGCCCGGCGGAACCGGCCCCCACGCCGGCACCCGGCAATTCGTCGGCCTCACCGGGCTGGCGTCCGGTGGGAGCGGTGGTCCTTTCAGGGGCCGGTGTCTCCGGCGCAGTAGTGACGGCAGGCGCAGGCGTGACCGTCGCCGGGGCGGCGCTCTGTGTGGCGGTCGGCGTGGCCGTAGACGTTCCGGCGGTGGGAGCAGGCGTCCGGGTGTGATCAACGGAGGTCGGCGTCGCGGATGGCGTGGCAGACGTTGGTGTTGCGGTCGGGGGCGTGCCGGTGGCCGTCGGCGTCGATGTCGGGGGAGTACCCGTGGACGTCGGCGTCGATGTCGGAGGCGTGCCGGTGGCCGTCGGCGTCGATGTCGGGGGAGTACCCGTGGACGTCGGCGTCGATGTCGGAGGCGTGCCTGTAGCAGTCGGCGTCGATGTCAGGGGAGTACCCGTGGACGTCGGCGTCGGCGTAGGAGTCTCTTCCCTTTCTTCGCACTGGTTTCCGTCCCTACCGTACACGAACTGAAGGTCCTTGATGTCGATATCGAAGTCAGGTATCGCCGGCTCCACGTCGTAGAAGGTATCGTAGAGTTGCAGACCGAAGAAGGAGCCGTACCGGACGGAGACGGCCTGTTCGTCGAACACGTTCACCCGGCAATCGTAGTTGAAGTCGCCTTCAAGCGCCCGAACGAGGACGGTGGCGCTCTGCACGCTGTCTATGGGGATGGGTTCCCCCGTCACGTCCGAGAGCTCCGCTTGCCAGGAATCGTTCAGCAGGCGAAGCACCACGCCGTTCCTGGCAGTGGGCCTCAAACGCAGATCGGGGTTCGGGCTGACGGTAATGTAGGCGAGCACCCCCGATCCCGTTGGGCCGGGTTCGCTGCCCGTGGACGTGCAGCCGAAACGCACCGCGTTCTCGAAATCGATCTTGTGACACTGAGTCTCCCGGCCTGTGCTGCTTAAAAAGGGACCCTCCTCAACGCTGACCCGGACCACGTTCCTGCTGAAGAAGATCATGAATTCGAAGGAGCCGAGACCGCTATCGACGTTCGTCACCTCCTCGGTGAACACCACTTCACCCTGACCGGGGCCATCGCCGGACCCTTCATTGCAGAGCCAGAGGTCAGCCGAAGATGGGTTCTTGAAGAGGACAACCGGATCGGCCGCAGTGGCGGTCGAACCGCGCACGAACGATGACACGGACCAGAACGCAATGATTGCCGCACACGACGACAGGACGATGACCGGGAAAAGTCTGCTCTTTCCAAGTGTCCCGCCGCCCCCCAGCCCTCCCCAAAGCCTGCGCCTCAGTGCCGGCGCGGCGTCGTACCCCTCACGAATCAGCGCGAAGTAGAGACTGACCAGCCGCCTGAGGTTTCTCCTGAGAAGCCGCCGCAGGCGCCTCTCCCGTCTCGTGTTGTTCCCCGATGAAAGGCGCCACCACCGCGCCGTCTCTGCAGCGGCGATGTAGCGCGCGACAAGCGCTCTCCCCGCTTTCCTCAGCTTCTCTTCCACAACGACCTCACGAAGGTCATTACAGCTCTCAATGCGCTTTCCGCCGCGGCAGGCAGACGAACGGCGGAAAGCGGGTTTCCGCGAGGCGCCGAAGCCGATCGGCGCATCAGCAGGCCGACGCTGCCGGCAAGCCCGATTCCGGCCATCAGCACCCCTATGTGGAAGGCGGGCTCAGCCAGCACCGAGCCGGAAGACACCGTCACCGAACCTCCGCTTGCGCCGGCTCCAATATCGTTGCCCCAGGGATCGGCCAGCGCCACCATCACGAAATTGAGCGGGCTCGTCCCTTCCGTCGCCGCCTGAAAGACGATCTGGGCAAGCTGCCCCGAACCGCTCGGGCCGGGGGTCGAGCCGTCGGAGCTGACGCAGCCGAAGCGGACGGTGCCGACGTCGATGATGGGCGGAGGACAGAACACCGATCTCCCGCTGCTGCCGAGGAATGTTCCGTTCGCTACCGTTACGTAGCTGATCACCTGCGGATCAAACTGGAGCGTGAACTCGTACGCGCCCAGGTTGTTGACGTTCTCCACGCGCACGTTCACGTCGAAGTACTCGCCGGGCGCCGCTTGCTGCGACGCCGGGTCGATCTTCACCAGCGCCTGTCCGGGGATGCGCGTCGGCGTTGGGGTGGGCGTAAGCGTGGGGCCGCCGGGCGTCGCTGTGACGGTCGGCGTCGGGCTCGGCCCCGGCGTATAAGTGCTCGTCGGAGGCGAGGTCGGTGTGGGAGTGTGTGCCGGCTCGGTGGTCACAGAACCGTCCTGAAGGCCGGCGGGGATCTCGTTCGCCATGGGATCGGTGAGGATCACCTCCCTCAAATCGATCATTCCCGTTCCCAAGGCTATGGGAAGGAACCTGATCGTGGCCAGAACGCCGGTGCCGCTGGGTCCGTTCGGCTCCGCTCCCAACGTCACGCACACCATCCTCACCGTTGCCCCGTCGCTTTCCGGCGGCAGGCAGTTGACGTTTCGTCCGCTGCTCCCCAGGAACGGCCCGTTGGACACGCTAACGTATTGAAGAATGCTGGGGTCGAATGCGACCGTGAACTCATACGCGCCCAGATTGATGACGTTCTCCACCACAAGATCGACGGTGAACTGCGTCCCCACCGGCACTCTCTGCCACACTGGCTCAACCCTCACGATGACGGGGCCCGGCGTTGGCGTTCGTGTCGGCGTCGGCCCGATGGTGGGGGTGCTGGTAGGCGTCCGCGTGACCGTGGGCGAGGGTGTCGACGTCGGCGTGGGCGAAGGGCCGGGGGTATAGGTGAGCGTGGGCGTAGGCGTAGGCGCCGGATCGACAGCGACCGACCCGTCCTGCTCGTTCGCCGGTATTACCGTCGCCCGCGGACTGGCAAGGATTGTGTTTCTGATATCCAGGAAGGCTGTGCCGGTGGCGACCGGCAGGAAAGTTGCCGTCGCCAGCACGCCCGTCCCGCTCGGGCCGTCCGGTTCCGCGCCCAGCGTGCGGCAGACGATGGCAGCGGAGTCGGTCTCGACGATAGGCGGAGAGCAGTCCACGACGCGGCCGCTACTGCCGAGGAAGGGGCCGTTGACCAGGCTCATGTAGCTCACGATCGCGGGGTCGAAGCCGAGCCGGAACTCATAGGCGCCCAGATTGACCACGTTCTCCACCACCACGTCCACCGAGAACGGGTTCCCCACCGTCGCCCTCTGGGAAGCCGGATCGATCTTGACGGTCACCGGCCCGGGCGTCGGCGTCGGCGTGCGCGTCGGCCCCACCGTCGGTGTAGCCGTGGGGGGCGGCGTGTTGCTGGGCGTAGGCGTTATCGACGGCGTCGGGCTGGGTCCCGGTGTCACGGTGGCGGTCGGCGTGGGCGTGGGCGCCGGGACCACAACTACCGACGCGCCCATCGTCTCAGCGGGAATAGGGTGGGCGGCGATGTCCGCCAGCACCATGTCGGCAAGGTTCATCATGCCGATCCCCTCCCTGATACCGCGAAGGGAGACGGTCGACAGTATGCCGGTCCCGGACGGGCCATCGGGCTCGGCGCCCAGGGTGCGGCAGATGAGCCGGACGTAGTTGCTGGCAAGGCTCGGCGGGTCGCAGTCGACGATGCGTCCCGTGCTGCCGAGGAACGGCCCGTTGGCGGCGGTCACATAGCTTACGATCAGGGGGTCGAACTGGAGCGCTAACTGATAGGCGCCGAGGTTAGTCACGTTCTCCACAACCACGTTCACGCTGAAGTTCTGTCCGTTCTCCACGACCTGTCCCGTGGGGTAGAGACAGACGACCGTATCGCCGGGGCCGGCGTTGCACGTGACCGGGGGCGCCGGCGTGGGCGAGAGCGTTGGCGTCGGGGACAGGGTGGGCGTGGGCGATAGGGTGGGCGTCGGGCTGAGCGTGGGGGTTAGCGTCGGCCCCGGCGTGCCGGCGACGACGCTCACGGAGCCGTTCTGCGGGTAGGCTGGAATATCCACCGCCCATGGGTCGGCCAGACTGACCAATATGAGGTCGAGCGGGCTTGCGCCCTCGTTGACGGCGGTGAGAAGGACTTCCGCCAGCAGCCCCGAACCGTCGGGTCCCGGCGTCCCCGAGTCGCTGCTGACGCAGCCGAAGCGCACGGTGTTCGCGTCGAGGATGGGCGAGGGGCAGAAGACGCTCCGTCCCGTGCTTCCGAGGAAGGGCCCGTTGGCGACGATGTTATAGCTTACGATTGCGGGATCATACTGGAGGATGAATTCGTACGCCCCCAAGTTCGACACGTCGTCGACCATGATGCGCACGACGAACTGGCTCCCCGGCGTCACTTCCTGCCACGGCGGGTCGACGCGCATCACCGCCTGCTGCGCCGAGGCCCTGTCCTTCTGGGCGAGCAGCAGCAGCCCCGGCGCCAGCAGCGCGAGAAAGACAACAAGTAACCAGTGCCACGCTTTCAAGAAGCGAGACCCCTAGTATGTTAGTCGGCCGAAACCGCCGCCGTCTCCATTCTTCGCGCTGGCGGGGGTATCGTTGAGAGGCTCGCTGCCTGTCTACCAGCCGGCGGCAGGGCGCTGTCACTTACCATAATCGCTGCAAGCGCTGCGTTCAAGAGAAGCGCGCCTCTCTCCGGGCGCAACTTCGCGGCTTAATTATAGCCCTTCGTTCGGCGCCGCCTGTTATGTAATGTCAGAAAAGACGTTAAAATCTCTGCCCGTTTTTCGTTCGGGATCTGCGGCTGCCGGGCTCCCCGCGGGCAGCGGAAAAGACTCCCGGCGCCTGCTGGACGAAAGTTGACAGTAGTTGTATAATCTCGAACACAACAGTTGAGCCGATTGCGGAACAGCGATGTCCGGCGGATGGCGGGGCCGCCGGAGTCAAGCACTGGAATGCTTCAGCAATCAGGAAGGGAGGCCGGCCCCGCGGTCGGCTTTTCTGTTTGTACAAGCGTCCACGGTTCAAACAAGGAGGAACAATGGAATGAGACGTAGCTATCTAGTCGTACTTGCAGCGATTCTATTAGCAGCCCTATGGGCATTTAGCGCCTCGGCGGGCGGCAGCATTACCCGCCCCGTCCAGCCCGTAGGCATCTTCGAGGGCGACCAGGGAACGAGCACCACCGCCCTCGGACAGTGGACAGACGCGTACAGCTTCACCCCGGAGACGGTGTCCTTCGGGAAGCGCACGGACAGTTACGCCACCTACAGCCACGGGATGCTGGGAAGCCCCGACATCGCCGTCAACGACGGGGACCCGCTCGGCGACTTCCTCACGGGCGTCGACCTGTTCTGCAACTCCGCCAGCCCTGCCGAGTGGGATGCCGTGGCGGCGCCCGGCACCAGCTGCTGCACCCCCTACACGTTTGACGAGGGGAGCACAGACATCATAGCGGCGGGCAAGGAGTACCTGGTGGCCAGGGGAGCCATCTTCCCAATGTCGGCCCGCTTCACGACCGACATCACGCACATCTGGCTGGCGAAAACCACCGCGTATCCGCTCCCCAACCCACTGCCGCTGGAGATCCTGACGATGCAGCTCCCGTGGCACCCGGGCACGGGCGCAAGCATGGTCTGGACCGGCGGCGGCCCCGAGCCGCCCACGAACACCTGCTCGCAAGGCGGCGGCGAGGCCAAGTCCCACACCATGGGCACATGGACCACGCCTGTCGGCATGACCGGTACGCCGCCTCTGCGCGGCGACGGCGCCGCCCCCTGTGACACCGGCGTCTACGAGTGCTCCGACAAGCAGGTGCGCGGCTGGTGGGCCTCGCCCAACCTCGTTTCCGGCGACAGCACCGTTAACGTGGTCAAGCGCGTGGTCAACACCGGACCCGAGGCAGGCGACTTCAAGGACGTCTGGCACGTCGAGGCTCCAGCCGGCGTGGCCGCCACCTGGGGCGGCAGCGTCGACCAGAAGCACTGGAACGGCACCGCCTGGGTGGACGACAGCGATCCGGCCGTCGCCGGCGGCGGCACCGCCCAGATCAGCTTCTCAGAGGATAACCTCGCCGTCGCCACGGCGATCGAGTACACCGGCACGCTGAACATCGACTGCCAGGCCACTGGCGACTACATCGTCGCCATCAAGGATGTCGCCTACCCCAAGGCCGGCACCTTCGACAGCGACCTCGAGAGCAACGTCGCCGGCTTTGCCATCCGCGTGAACTGCAGCTCCACCGCCAGCAGCGTTGACAAGCAGGTCATCACGCTTGAGGGGGCGCCCGTATCCTACGGCGGAAGCTCAAGCCTGAACCCGCCCATCACGACCGACGGCAGGTCGGTTGCTGACCAGGTCCAGCTCCTGCTGAACGACACGGCGACCGTGAAGATGACGGCGCTGCTGCGCAACTACAGCCACACCAACGGCGCCTCCAGCGATGTCTACCTGGTAGCCGAAGCGCCCGACCTCGACGGCGGCGGCACCTACGACATCACCGTCAACTTCGACAACACCTCGGTCGCGGCAGTCTACGGCTCAGACCCCGACACCAACGCTCCCCTCACGCCGACGTCTGTTAGCTGCATAGCCGGCGGCGGAAGCGCTTGCGCGGGGCTCAAGGTCGGTCTCAACGAGCCCAACGGCCCCCAGATCGCCCTCACGGCTGAGCTCGATATTACGTGTCCCGCCACCGAGGGCACTTACCTTGTCCCGATAAAGGCCGTTGAGGTCCCCGTGGGCAACGCCGACTCCAACCCCAGCAACAACGTCCAGTGGGACACCATCACCGTCCGCTGCTGGGACAGCGCGAATGACGCCGACGGCAAGGACGACAACACCGGCCTCTTCCCGGCGTGGATAACCCACGAGTCCGTTGCAGACGCCCGCATGTCGTACAAGCCTGGCAGCGCCGCCGACACAGCCAGCCGCAGCGACGTCCGCTACGTCGAGCGCTGGTACACCTGGCGCTGCACGTGGTTCGACGACGACGGCGCTGTCGACCTCGACACTGACCCCAACGCGCCCGGCTACGGCTGGATCAGCGCCGCTGAAAGCCGCGCAGATCCCGACATGCCCGCGGGCATCGACGACGACGGCGACTGCCTGGCCGATCCCGCTTTCGCCCAGCCCGGCCGCCCGGTCGACGCGGACGACTCACCGAACGGAGTCCTCTGCCCTGCCATCGAGCTGAATGAGGGCTCCACCGCGCCGTCCGCGCAGAAGATCCAATTCGATACCGCAGCCGACATGGACTGCGACGGCCTGCCGGACGGTCTCGAAGTCGCCTGGGGCTCCAACCCGCTCCTCGCCGACTCCGACGGCGACGGCGCTTCCGACTACCTCGAGTTGTTCCAGTTCTCCAACCCGCTGAACCCCGACACCGACGGTGACGGCCTCCTCGACAAGCCGGAAGACGACTACGCCGCAGCGCCTCTAGGCGGCGCCGCCAACAGCGTCCCCGAGGCCCGGGTTGCCGGCAACTGCGCCGACGGTATCGACAACGACACCGACGGCCGCACCGACGCCGCCGACCCCGGCTGCGACGCCACCGACTCCGACAGCGATGGCGCCTCCGACGCTGACGAGCGCGCCCTCGATTCCAACCCCTACAATGCCGCAAGCAAGCCGGAGGCGTGGATTGCGGGCACCTGCGCCGACGGCATCGATAACGACCTGGACGGCAAGAAGGACGCCGCTCCTCCCGCCGACCCCGGCTGCAAGGCTACCGACACGGACGGCGACGGCAAGACAGACGTTGACGAGGTCGGTCTCGGCTCCATCTACCTGAACGAGGCCGGCGAGGCCGCGGACAGCGACGATAACTGCCCGCTCATCTTCAACCCCGACCAGGCCAACAACGAGGGCCGCGGCAGGCCTAACGGCCCCTTCCTCGCCGGTGGTGTCTCCAGCAACCCCACCGCCGACACCCAGGGGGACGCTTGCGACCAGGACGACGACAACGACGCCATAGTCGACGTTGCCGAAGCCACAGTGAGCACCGACCCGTACGTCGCCGACACCGACGGTGACCGCTGCGTCGACGGTGTCGAGTCCATCCTCGGCACAGACCCGGCAAACAGCGGCTCCAAGTGCCCGGCTACGCTGTCTGAATCGGCTCAGTCAACGTTCCGACTTTGCCACCTGAACCTGCCCGGCTCCGCGTGGTCGGACTTCTCGCCCGGCTACAGCGGGAACCAGTACGTGGAGATGGACCCCGACGGCGACGGGATCAACTGCCCGCGCGTCAGCACTCCGCCTCCCGGCTCCGGTGACAAGGACTCCGATAACGGCGCCAGCGCCTACGCCGGTCCGTCGTGCCCGCCGACCTGCAACACCGAGGTCGAGGACACGGTGGAGATCAAGGGCTACTACACCGGCGGCGCCGTTCCCGACAGCGACGGTGAGGCCTGCGAGGACTGGATCGAGATCGCCGACATTAACGGCGACCGCGTCGCCAGCCCCCTCGACAGGACAGCCGTCCTCCAGCGCGTCAACAACCTCGTACCCGCCGACCCTGTAAGCGACGCCATATTCGACGTCAACAAGGACGGCGTGTTGACCGCGCTCGACGGCACATTCGTCGGACTCAACTCCAGCGCCACGAAGTCGCCGGCATCCTGCCTGCCGCTGACTTCCGACCTCCACCGCTCGCTCGAGTAGAACGCTGCGGTCTGGAGGTAGCTGGAACAACAACTGAATAGCGAGTACCGCCCGGAAAATCCGGGCGGTACTCTTTTCTTGCAGGGCGGCGTCCTCAGTCTCGCCGTTTTTTTCAGCGCCCGTCTCGCAAGCGACCGAAGCAGCGGCCCGACCCCCGAAAGATACGCGCATATTCGGTCGACGGCTTCTTTGTCACTACTATCTCTGTTTCCGGCATTCTCGCTCAGAGGTACTTGACAAAACCGGTGGGAAGTGATAAAACAGGCCTCACCTGGTGGTTCACTCATTTAATTCCCCGCCTGACCTAACTGAATAGTCGCGCAAGGGATTGCCCTTCAGTCCCGACAAGGAGGGAGATTTCCCTTTGGATGGTCTCGGTTAGGGGGCGCTTTTTGCATCCCTCCGATCACAGCCCACGCACAGTTGAGGGACATGTTTTCGCGGGGGGAGCCCCCTCCCAACTTGATTGAGAAAGGAGGGAGAGAGCGAGGGACTTATCGTTGAGGACTCCGTATCTGGAACAAGAGACCAGGCCTGCACGTGCGTGCATTCCAAGTCCCTGGTAGGAGGAAACCAGATGAAGAGTAGACTCCTGTTAGCGGCAACGGTTGCCGTAGCCATGACGCTGGCGCTAGCGGGCATACTCCGCGACGTCAGCCCTACACGAGCACTCATGCCCGACCCGCTTCAGCCCTTTGGGCCGAACGAGAAGGGCGGCCTCAGCAGCACCGCTCTGGGCGTAGCTCCCGGCGCGCTGACTAACTACACCATCACAGAAGTTATCCGCGGCGAACGCCTCACCCTTCCGTGGATATACACCCCGCCGGGGTTCCAGCTTCAGGTGGACAAGGAGCTGGAAGACGGCTTCGTCCTGGGCAGCGTTACCGCCGACCTCGACGCCCTGTGCAACTCCAGCAGCCCTGCCGACGCAGACGTCCTAGCGACGGCCGCCTCCCAACCGCCGAACTTCATCCCGTACACCTGGTACGAGCGGACAACGAAGGTAGAGGGAACGAGCGAGGAGTACCTGAAGGCGCTGATACCGCCCTTCTCCTGGCTGCTGCGCCACCGCGCCGACCTGGACACGATCTGGCTGGGCGGCATCAACCCGCTGCCCATTACCACCCCCCTGAACACCGTCTACACCAACGTGCCCATATCGCCTAACGGGGCCGGCTTCATCGCCACCACCACTAACGTGGCGGGCGCAACGGCCATGAGCACGTCCTCCGCCGTCTGCCTCGACAGCCCGCAGAACAGCGTGTCGCTGACCACCATGTACGGCACGCCTCCCAACGCGGGCGACAACAGCGGCGTCATCGTGGGGTCTGACGCGTCCATAGTCGGTCTCTGGACCGACAACACTGTCGTCGCTCCCAAGACCGTGACCGTCGTAAAGGTCAAGGCGAACAACGGCCTCGCCGGCAACTTCATCGAGCACTGGGAGGCTGAGGTTACGGCGCCCAACATCACCGCGACCTGGGTGGACAGCGGCACCAGCGTGCTCGACCAAGCGGTTGCCGTTCCGTCGGGACCCAGCGCGCCGGCGACTGAGAACCTCAGCATTTCCTGCGCCGCGGGAGCTGCCGAGGGCCTGGTTGTAATAAAGAACGTTCTCTGGCCGGTAGCCCCAACGGTGGAGACCTACCCGGAGAACAACGCCGCAACCTTTGTCGTGCGCGTGATCTGCTCCGGCGACGGCGCGGCCACGCTGGTGGACAAAGAGGTCATCTGGATCAAGGCGAACCCCGACCCGATCGTCGCCACCGTTCTCGGGCCGCCGATACCGGTGATGATCGACGAGCTGAAGGCGAACCACGAGCCCAGCAACGTGCTCGGGAACGAGTGGCTGGTCGCCGAGGTCGCGCCCGGCGCCCTCGAAGTCGCGTGGTCGCCTGGCGTTATGGTTGACCAGGGGGAGGGGAGCACTCCCGTCATTGTGCCGACGACCTCCTGCGCCGCCGGCGACGCCTGCATCACCTTCCAGGTCGATGAGCCCTGGGGCCAGAGCGACGTCCACGCCCAGTTGAACGTGGGCTGCCTCGTGCCTGGCCTCCAGTCTGTCGTTATCAAGGCCATCGACGCTCCGGCCGCGCCTCTCGGCGAGTCCAAGCCCGCCGACAACGCGCAGCGCGCCGTGATCAAGGTTTGGTGCGGCGCCAGCCCCGTGTCTCCCGATGGCATCGACGACAACACGGGTCTCTACCCGCGCTGGACCGCCTTCCGCAGCAACCCCGATGACCGCATGCCGTTTGCGATCCCGCCCGACTCCCGCGGCGACACCCGCTTCGGCGAGCGCACAATCGACCTCCAGTGCTACTGGATCGACGGCAACGGGGCAACAGACGACAACGGCAACGGTTACATCGAGCCCGGCACGTGGGACGAGACCGGAACGTGGCTCCCCGGCGAGAGCATGGACGACATGCCTGCCGGCGCCGACGACGACCACGACTGCTTGATCGATCCGGCGTTCGCGCAGCCCGGCCGCCCCGTTGACCTGGACGACTCGCCCAACGGCGTTAGCTGCCCGCCTGTGCCCTACAGCGGCGTCCCGAACGTCGTCGTCTACGACACCGCCGCCGACATGGACTGCGACGGCCTCCTCGACGGCATCGAGATGGCGTGGGGCTCCAACCCGTACGCAGCCGACTCCGACGGCGACGGGGCTAACGACTTCGAGGAGATGTTCAACTTCACCAACCCGTTGAACCCCGACACCGACGGTGACGGCCTCCTCGACAAGCCGGAAGACGACTACGCCGCAGCGCCCGCGGGCGGCGCCGCCAACAGCGTCCCCGAGGCCCGGGTTGCCGGCAACTGCGCCGACGGTATCGACAACGACACCGACGGCCGCACCGACGCCGCCGACCCCGGCTGCGACGCCACCGACTCCGACGGCGACGGCGCCTCCGACGCTGACGAGCGCGCCCTCGACTCCAACCCCTACAATGCCGCAAGCAAGCCGGAGGCGTGGATTGCGGGCACCTGCGCCGACGGCATCGATAACGACCTGGACGGCAAGAAGGACAACACTCCTCCCGCCGACCCCGGCTGCAAGGCTACCGACACGGACGGCGACGGCAAGACAGACGTTGACGAGGTCGGTCTCGGCTCCATCTACCTGAACGAGGCCGGCGAGGCCGCGGACAGCGACGACAACTGCCCCCTCGTCTACAACCCTGACCAGGCCAACAACGAGGGCCGCGGCAGGCCTAACGGCCCCTTCCTCGCCGGTGGTGTCTCCAGCAACCCCGTAGCCGACATTCAGGGCGACGCCTGCGACACGGACGATGACAACGACCGTGTTCTAGATGGAGCGGAGCCGCTAAGCGCCCCGGCCCCCACCGACCCGTACAACGCCGACACCGACGGGGACCGCTGCCTGGACGGCGCCGAACTACTGCTCGGCAGCATCCCCACAGACCCAAGTTCCAAGTGCCCGGCGACGCTCTCCCCCGCTCAGCAGGCTTACTTCCGCGCCTGCCACTGGAACCTCCCGCCCAACGGCTACGACGGTGGCATATGGGACGCCGAGTACGACGGCATCGACGACGACACCGAGCTCGACCCTGATGGCGACGGGATTCTCTGCCCGCGCGTCAGCACTCCGCCTCCCGGCTCCGGTGACAAGGACGCGGACAATGCGGCAAGCGCGTACGGCAACTTGACAGAGGTCGAGGACACAGTCGAGATAAAGGGCTACAACACCTTTGCGTCTCAAGCGAACAGCGACGGCGACGAGTGCGTTAGCGGCACCGCCCCGTGGAGCTGCGCGCAAGGCTGTGAGGACTGGATCGAGATCGCCGACGTCAACGGCGACCGCGTCGCCAGCCCCCTCGACAGGACAGCCGTCCTCCAGCGCGTCAACAACCTCATACCCGCCGACCCTGTAAGCGACGCCATATTCGACGTCAACAAGGACGGCGTGTTGACCGCGCTCGACGGCACATTCGTCGGACTCAACTCCAGCGCCACGAAGTCGCCGGCATCCTGCCTGCCGCTGACTTCCGACCTCCACCGCTCGCTCCCGTAGAACAGAACGCTGCGGTCGGGAGGTAGCTGGAACAACAACTGAATAGCAAGGGTACCGCCCGGTACGGCGAACACCGGTCGGGCGGTACCCAAAGGTGATAACAGAGCAGTCACCTGTTAAGCGTTATGCACACGTGCGCAGGCCGTTTATATAGTTTGAAGCAGGCAGAGGGCCTAAACCCATGCCCACGCAAAGACGGCGTCATCTTGCGCAGCCCGAGCTTCGGGAAGCGCCGGTTAGGGAAGTAAGCATTCTTGGCTGAGGCGCTCGCGCTTCAGAAATCGGAAAGGGGGGATGCGAGGGGAAATTAAAGGACGTTCGGACCCCGCCTAGTCATTCCCTATTATGGTAGGAGGTAACGACTAGATGAAGCGTTCGTTACTGTTAACTCTGGCAGCGATAGCCGGAACCGCTATTCTGGCTGTGGCGCTTGTTGGTTTCCGGATCTCGCAGGGCGGTCTCGACTACACCGCGTACGCCCACATTTGGGACTACGACGGCGACACCCTGACCGACCTCCACATGGAAATCGACATGGACATCACCAACGGCAACGGCCCGTGTGATCCTGTCGACTGGGAGGCCAGCCACGGATACAACGACAACTATGGCGTCGCCGTTTGTGTCTACGGGCTGTACATCGGCTTCCCGATCGGCACCGTAGCGTTCGACGTGCTGTACGACGACACGCTGAACCTGGCGCCTGAGGTGGCCGACAGTGGGGTCGGCCTCGATGACAACCCCGACGCCAACGCAGGCGCAACCACGTTCAACGGCGCCGGACGCGACCTGGGCGACGGCTGGGACTGCTCGTCCGGCGGTCTCGCTTTCCCCATGGGTGACAAGAACCCGGCCACCGGACCGGGCAACGGCCGCGCCTTCCTGTCCTGCTCGAGCCTCACGGGGCCCTTCCGTCTCGGCGATAACGAGGACTGGGGCACGATTGCCGTCATAAACTTCCAGGCGCTGGGCACGGCCGCCACGGACGTGATGACTCTCTCCTGGGCGGTTCTCGGCTACACCGACGCCTCGGAAATGGGCACCTGCAACCCGTCGGTCCTGGTCCCGATGCCGTGTGAAGTCGGTATCGACCACAAGATACCGCCTCCGCCGACGCCGACGCCGCCTCCGGCGACAGACCTGTCGGTCACGCTAACCGACGCGCCGGACCCGGTCGTAGTCGGCAGCGATGTCGTCTACACGGCCACCGTCACCAACAAGGGACCCAACGACGTGACTGCCGCCAACCTGGTGGTAACGCTGCCGCCGGCCAAGGTCTACGTCTCCGACGACTGCGGCTGCGAAGTGGCTGGCGGAGTTGTGACCTGCGCCATCGGCGCGCTCGCCGTGGACGAGCAGAAGGTCTGCAACATCACGGCCAACGCCACGACAATCGGCACGCACACCACAACCGCCGTCGTCTCGCACGAGCTGGTCGAGTCGACACCGGCGGACAACAGCGACTCCGAGGACACTGCTGAAGTCAGCTCCGGTGTCCGCATGGAGAAGGACGCCAACGTTCTCGTTGAGGGCGTGCAGACCGCCGCCAACCTCTGGATCATGAAGAGCGGCTGTGTCGTCCCCGAGGAGGGCAAGGGCTGCCTGCTCATCGAGAAGTGGGTCTTCAACGCTGTTGACATCGACTCGCCGAACGACTCCGACGAGGATCCCGAGGGCGTGGGTGCCTGGGAAGAGCAGATTAAGTACCCCCACAAGATCGTCGATGTCATCGCTTCTCCTGACAACGCATGGCTGGAGAGCGGCGGACGCATCGCCAACTGCACGATGACCATCATGACCGAGAACTGGATACTCACCGGCTGCGTCACCAAGGACGACCCGGCTGAGCCCGGCATGCAGCTCGGTCCTAACGGTGATGGCCTTATCGAGACGATCCTTGTGGTACCCGACACGAACGACCTGATCTACCGCGACGGCTTCCGCCCGACGAAGATGAACGGCGTCATCGCCGACATCATCGACGAGAACTGTGAAGTCACCGACACGCTGGCCGAGGAGATCCCCGGCACGCTGCCCGGCGGCCTCACGCAGACCTGCGGCGATGCCTTCATCACCGTCAGGATGCTCGAGGGCGACCTCGACCTCGACTGCGACGTCGACGTCCTGGACGATCAGGCAATAGCGTTCCGGTACGGCAGCTTCTTTGGTCTGCAGCTCTACGACCAGTGGTTCGACCTGGAGCCCAAGTACACCGACTTTGACATCGACATCAAGGACCTCCAGTTCGTCTTTGGCCGCAACTACAGCACCTGCCAGGCGCCGATACCGGACGACCAGGCCAAACCTGTACCGCCGCCACAGGGACTACCCTAGTCGGTCCTTGACCCGGCGTACGGGCTAGACCTGGACATCCGGGTTTAACCTGGACAATTTGGCGGGGGAGCGCTGAACCGATGAAAATCGGGCGGCTCCCCCGCCAATAAATTAGGAAGATTAGAGGAGCTTGACGGGCGAGAATGAGGTTGTCGGACGCGCCTTTGCCGGAGTAGACTTATGTTCACCTACGTCGACATGACCCCGCCCGAGCGCAAGTCACATGCTCTAGCGAAGGAGGCCATCAAGGCACATGAGTAGAAGGAACGCGCTCTCTCTGCTTCTTTGCACCGCTGGCATCGGCCTGTTCTGCCTGGCAGCAGCGTTGTCGCCTGGCAGCCGCCCTGCGTACGGTCAGTCGCCGGTCATGAAGGTAGCCCCGGCAAGCCAAACGGTGCAAATGGCCGGCCCCACGTTCAATGTCGACATTGTGCTGGAAAACGTCTCCAACCTCGGCGCCTTCGAGTTCACCCTCAGCTTCGACCCCGACATCGTCAGGTTTGTGGGCGTAGGCCCAGGTCCTTTTCTGGGAAGCACCGGGCGCGAACTCTACTGCCCTCGGCCACTGCACTATAGCCCATCGTCCGGCGACCCCGCGCTCGATGCGGTGCGATTCGGCTGTGTCAGCTCCGACCAGGGCGCGGGTACGCCCGGGGCTAGCGGGAGCGGAGTCGTGGCCAATTTGCAGTTCGCGGCCAGGGCGCCCGGCCAGTCGGTGCTCGGGCTCGGTCTCTCCAATGAGGTATATGGAATAGCTGACATATTCGGGAATGGGCTCTATGTGACGGCCCAGAGTGGCTCGGTAACTGTCGAGGGGAGCATAACGACGCCAACGTCCACACCCCGAGCCGACGAACCGACGCCCATACCAACGCAACCGCCGCCGCCAATCCAGCAGGCCACCCCCACGCGTCACCCTGATGCGCTTTCCTGGCTTACCCCGCAGCCGGGCGAAACACCCATGGCCCGCCTCGTAAGCGACGCCGACCCCTCGGGAAGCGGCGCAGCGGGCCGCACGGGAGGCAGCGGCAGCGCCGCGAGATCCGGCGGGACGGCCCAGACGAACGCCGATGGCTCGCCGCGTGCGGGCACGGGCCCGCCGCAGTATGAGACCGCCTGGTGGCCCACCCTCGCGGGAGGGCTGCTCGCCGCCGGCGGCATCGTTCTTCTCTCACTGGCATACTCTATCCGTCCTCCACAACGGCAAAAACGAGGCTGATTCTCGAAGGAACAACGAAGGAATCTCGAAAGCAGACGGCATTTTAGGAATCCAAGGGCAGGCTCGGTTTAGTATCATACGCAAGAGGAGGGCACGCGTGATGGCACGAGTCCCATTCCGGTACAGGCTTCCGCTCCTTGCCTACGCCGTCGTCATCGCTCTGCTGGGCATGGAGACGCCCGTTTACGCCGATTCCACTTATATTGGCCTCGAACCCGCCGTAACTTACTTCGTCCAGGGCGCCTGGTACGACAGTGACGCCGTGCTCCTCAACAGCATGACCGGCTCCTACTACGACAATAAGGTGAAGGTCAGCAACGCCTCTCTGCTCCGCACCGGTTGGACTATAGAGGTGGTCAGCGACCACGGGCCCGTTCCGGAACGCATGATCATCAACTCCATCCTTAGCGACTGTGACAACGCGGTGGACGACGATGGCGACACGCTCGTGAACGAGGGCTGCCCCACCATCGACGACGGCATCCCCCATCCCGAAACGGGCGACCAGTGCGACAACGCCATCGACGACGACGGCGACGGCAAGATAAACGATGGCTGCCCCACCATCGACGACGGCGTCCCCAACCCGGAGACCGGCGGCCAGTGCGCGCAGGGCGACACCGTGGACGACGACCTCGACGAGTACGTGAACGACGGCTGCCCCGCAATGGACCCCGGTGGCATTCCGCTTCCGGAGACCGGCGCGCAATGCGACAACAACTGGGACGATGACGACGACCTCAAGGTCAATGACGGCTGCCCCGCCGTCGGCGACCCCGAGACGGGCGACCAGTGCAAGTACAACGTCGACGATGACGGCGACGGCAAGATAAACGACGGTTGTCCCGCCGTAGCCACGCCGGAAGGTACCGCCTATTGCACCGACCTCGGTCAGACCAGCCTCCAGGACCTGGACGACGACGGCGACGGCTACGCCAACGACGGCTGCCCAACCGTCGACATCGAATACGAGCGCGACATCTACTTTTCCAGCAATCCGCCGCCGCCTATTCTCCAGTGTCAGAACAGCCTCGACGATGACGGCGACACCAAGGTCAATGACGGCTGCCCCCAGTACGACGTTGAGGCGGAGACCGGCGCCGCCTGCGCCAACGCCATCGATGACGACGGCGACGGCAAGGTCAACGACGGCTGCCCCCCCGACAGCCCTGAGTCAGGCAGCCAATGCAACAACGCCATCGACGACGACGGTGACAGCCGCGTCAACGACGGCTGCCCTAAGGTGGGCACCCCCGAGACATACGCCGCCTGCACTAACGCCATCGATGACGACGGCGACGGCAAGGTCAACGACGGCTGCCCCTATAAGGAAAACAGTACCCTGGATACGCTTGTCGTTACCCGCTGGGTAAACGGCGTCGCCGACAGCCACAGCGCCGGCGCTCCCGTTCGCGATCACATAATGAAGACAGACATTTGGGTTCGCAATATCCCCGCCAGCCATCCGTACGGCCTCGGCGGCTTCGAGGTGCGCCTGTCCTTCAATCCCAATCAGCTCGAATACCTTCAGCTGACCCTCGACCTCACCTGGATCCAGAGCACCGGCCGCACTGCCTGGTGCAGCGGCCCTACCCCCAGCAGCGGCCTCGTCGTCGCGAGCTGCTCCACGACTGGGAACCCCGGAGAGCCCTATCCGTTGGGCCCCACAGGGTCCGGGCGAATAGCCACCGTCTGGTTCAAGGTGAAGAATGAAGACCTTGTCTCGCGCTCCCTGCTTCTTACCGGCTCGAAAATCCTCGATATCACCTCCACGCTCATCAGCGCGTCGTTGCAGGGCGGATTTGTCCGCACCATCCTCTGCCCCGACGCCAACCTCGACGGCCGCGTCACTTCCCTCGACGCCACGTCCGTCTGGCTACACACAAATGACCGTGGGCAAAACAGCGGCGCAACGCTGGCCCAAGCTATCGATACGGTACAGACCACGCTCCCGGTCAGCGGCCTCGGCTCGCTCGCCGTGGGCCAAATAATCGCTATCGACAACGAGCACATGCAGGTGAATGCCGTTTCCGCCGGACCGCCGGCCACAATCGAGGTGACCCGCGGCCTCTATAACGTACCCGGCTACCCGACCACGATCAAACCGCACGCCGCAGGGACCGGCATTTACATCGCGACCATCGACGGCAATTTCGACGGCAAGAAAGGCTACACCGACCCCAGAGACACGGACAATAACGGCGTTTTGAACACACTGGACGTAGTGCCGATGTTCGGAATACTCAATTCATGGTGCCCGAGCTAGCGCGCCCTTGTGCGCTGCTCCCGAACAGCAGAATGTAGTCCCGAGAGGAAGAGGAATGAAGAAACTCTCCCGTCTGCTCCTACCGCCCGCCGCGCTTGCTGCCGCAATGCTCCCCGTCGCCGGCCTTTCTCACGTGTCCGCCGAAGAACAGGTCGCCATCTACCTCGACGTCGATACCAGCGACGGCCCCTGCGTCGACATTGACTCCGAGCGGACGGTGGAGGTGGGCGAGACGTTCGAGGTGGCGGTCTGCGTCAAAGACCTGTCGAGCGAAATTGGCGTCTTTGAAATCGACGTCTTCTACGACCTGGACGTCATCTCAGTGCCCGAGGTCCCCGACCAGGGGCTGGCGACCGATGACAACCCGGACGCCAACGCTGGCGACACCACCTGGGGCGACCCTCTCGGCGACGATTTCGATTGCAGCTACGGCGGCGTCGCCTACCCGAAGGGGAACCGTCCTTCAACCGGCAGAGCCAACCGAGTAGGCGTCGCCTTCATAACCTGTACTACCATCGACGGTCCCTGGTGGCTTGGCGATGATGAGACCGAGGGGGTGCTGGCCGTGATCACCATGCAGGGCAAAGGCAAGGGCACCAGCGAGCTCGCCTTCACCAACACCGTACTGGGCGACGCCTGGGCTGAAGAGTTAGGCACCTGCGATCCCGAGGTGCGCTACCCGATGCCCTGCAACGGGGCTACCATTCACGTGACCAAAGAGGGAAGCGGCCTCGGCTGGCCGGCGCTCCTCGGCATCGGCCTGGGTGTCGCGGCCGTAGTCATCGGCGCCGTCTCCGTGCCGCTCTACCTGCGACGCCGCCGCTAGGCCTGTTGTCCGCCGGCAAACGCGCTAGCGGGCAGGCGATCCCAGCTCCCGCAGCCGGCGGCGCAACCCTTCGAGCCGGCCCTCCGCCTTCTCGAGCTTTTCGCGCTCCTTCTGCACAACCGTCGCCGGCGCCTTCGCCGTGAACTCCTCGTTGGCCAGTCGCGTTCGTAGCCGCTCTACTTCCCCCTCGGCCTGCGCGATCTGCCGGCCCAGGCGGCTGCGCTCCGCTTCGACATCGAACAGCCCCGCCATCGGCAGCACCACCTGCGCGTCCTTGAGCACCGCCGTCACCACCGCCTCGCGTGGAGCTTCGTCCGCCCGCGAGACGATGTGCAGTGGACGCGCCCGCGCCAGGGCCACGATGAGCAGGCGGCTCGCCTCGATCGATCCGCGTCCTTCGGATGAGGAACCGATAATGTATGCCTCGACGAACCGGGCCGGCTCCACCCGGTGCTCCGCCCTGATGTTGCGGACCGCCCTGATGGCCTCGATGACCGCCTCGGCCTGCCGCTCCGCCTCCTCGTCCAGCCACTCCGGCCGCGCGACGGGGAACGGCGCTATGATCAGCGCCTCCGCCCGCTCTTCCGCCAGGTGAGGACGCAGCGCCTGCCATATCTCCTCGGTGACAAACGGCATGTACGGGTGGAGTAGGCGCAGCGCCGCGTCAAGGACGTGCACGAGCACGGGTAACGGAGAGCGGTCGTCGGCCGCCAGCCGCACCTTCGACATCTCCAGGTACCAGTCGCAGTACTCGCCCCAGAGGAAGTCGTTGATCTCGCGGGCGGCGATGCCGAACTGGAAGTCGTTCATGAGCTGCGAGGCGTTCGCCACCAGCCGGTTGAGCCGCGACATGATCCAGCGGTCCTCCAGCGGCATGCCCGCGCGCTCCGCAGGCGCCGGCGGCGATAGCTTCTCGTCGTCCAGCCTGCCAATGACGAAGCGGGCGGCGTTCCACAGCTTGTTGGCGAAGTTGCGCCCCGCCTCCATCCGCTGCTCGGAGATGCGCAGGTCGTTTCCCGGGGTGCTGCCGGTGACGAGCGAGTAGCGGACGGCGTCGGCGCCGTACGCCTCGACGGCTTCCACCGGGCTGGCGATGTAGTGCCGGCCCGCCGTTATCTTCGACTTGCTGATCTTCTCGCCGCGCTCGTCGCGCACGAGCCCGTGCAGGAAGACCCAGCGAAACGGTATCTCCTTCATGTTGTAGAAGCCCATCATGATCATGCGGGCGACCCAGAAGAAGATGATGTCGTAGCCGGTCTCCATGACGGACGTGGGGTAGAAGTAGCGGAGGTCCGGCGTGTCTTCCGGCCAGCCGAGCGTCGAGTGCGGCCACAGCGCCGACGAGAACCAGGTGTCCAGCACGTCAGGGTCGCGCTCGATGCGAGAGGAGCCGCAGTGCTGGCAGACCTCCGGGTCGTCGACGGTGACCGTCTGTCCTTCGCAGTCGCGGCAGTACCAGACGGGTATCGGGTGCCCGAACCAGAGCTGGCGCGAGATGCACCAGTCGCGGATGTTCTCCATCCAGTTGAGATAGACTCTCGTGAAGCGCTCGGGGACGAAGCGGATGCGCCCGTCGGTCACCGCCTCGATTGCCGGCTTCGACAGCGGCTCCATGCGCACGAACCACTGCTTGCTTACCAGCGGCTCTATCATGGTGTGGCAGCGCTGGCAATGCCCTACGCTGTGGACGTACGGCTCTGTCTTGACGAGGTAGCCGCGCTCTTTGAGGTCCTTTACGATGGCATCGCGGCACTCGAAGCGGTCCATCCCCTCGTAGGGCGCGCCTTCTTTCGTCATCTTCGCGTCGGGGCCGACGCACATGATCGTCTCCAGCCCGTGGCGCTGCCCGATGTCGAAGTCGACCGCGTCGTGTCCGGGGGTTATCTTGAGCGCGCCGGTGCCGAAGGCGGGGTCGACGAGTTCGTCGGCGATGACCGGTATGTGGCGCCCGACGATGGGCAGGAGCGCGGTGCGTCCGACGATCTCCTCGTACCGGGCATCGCCGGGGCTGACGGAGACGGCGACGTCGGCGAGGATGGTCTCGGGGCGCGTCGTCGCTATCGTTATGTAATCGCCCGTCTCCCGTCCGGCGTCGTCGAGCAGCGGGTACCGGACGTACCACAGGTGGCCCTGCACCTCGTGGTGCTCGACCTCGAGGTCGGAGAGGGCCGTCTGGCAGCGGGGGCACCAGTTGGCGATGCGTTCCCCGCGGTAGATCAGGCCGTCGTTGTACAGATTGACAAACGTCTGGCGGACGGCGCGCGCCGGCCCGGGATCGAGGGTGAAGCGCTCGCGCGTCCAGTCGCAAGATGAGCCGAGGCGCTTGAGCTGTTCGCGTATCTTTCCGCGGTACTCGTCGACCCAGACGGCGACGCGTTCGAGGAACTTCTCGCGCCCGAGGTCGTGGCGGCTCACGCCTTCCGCCGCCAGCTCGCGCTCGACGACGTTCTGGGTGGCGATGGCGGCGTGGTCTTCGCCGGGCAGCCAGAGGGTGGGCTCGCCGAGCATGCGGTGCCAGCGGGTGAGAATGTCTTCGAGGGTGACGAAGATGACGCTCCCCAGATGAAGGTCGCCGGAGACGTTAGGCGGGGGCATGATGATGGTGAAGGGCTCGCGCGCGGGGTCGATTTCGGGCGTGAAGAAGCCCCCGTCTTCCCAGAAGCGGTAGAGCCTCTGCTCCACGTCGCGGGGGTTGTAGGCTTTGGAGATTTCCTTATCCTTTGTTGTTTTCGCCATGCTTTCTCCGCTGATGAGGCCGGGGATCAAATCTAGCATAGGGTCGGCAGGGGGTTAAGGCAAGTGCGCCCCAGCGCCCGCGCCCCACGCAGGGGCGGGCCTCCCCGCCTGGCGGCGGGCAGGTGCGCCCGCCCGGGCATCGAGCCCGCGCAAACGCCCGAAGCCGCACGTACTGCCCGCCATCCGTTTGTGCGCTTTGTTACCCGCTCTCGGATCCGCTGCTCGATGGCGGGCGACGCGCTCGCGAAGCGAGCGGGCTGCCGCGAAGCGACAGCCCTGAGCGCCGCAGGCGCTCGCGTCGCCCGCGCACCGCGCAACCCAGAGCCTGGCACGGCACACGCGGACAGGCGGGCGAACGCCATCCGTTTATCCGCTTCCGTGACCCGCGCGGGAACAGGACTCCCCGCTTGCCGGCGGGCAGGGCGCCCGTCCAGGCATCGATCAAATTGCCCGCCCCATTATGTCGGGGGGCGGCGCTTGGGAACTCTGGGTGGGTACGGGGAGCTCCGTTAGGTCGACGAGAAAAGATGCGCGGCGGGCACGATGTTCGCCCTATGGGGGGGAAATGCGGCGGCGCCGGCAGTCCTCCATCTTCGAGAGCTGGAGCAGCGCCTTTCGCGTGTCCGAGGCGATGCGGGCAGGGTCGCAGTTGTCTACGCGGTACTTGAACAGCCAGTACGTGAAGTCCTTGAGGTCGCTGTAAGAAATGGAGTCGCCTGCGGGAAGGCGACGCTTCTCCCGGAACAAGGCCAGCATCTCCGACCAGCCCTTACCGTAGATGCGGCGGAACACCTCCTCGTCCACCGGCTCCCGCCGCTCGGCCATGTGCGACCGCCGCTCCTTGTACACCTCTTCTTCGACAGCGGTCTGTAGCGCCTCCTCAACCGTCACGCCATAGTAGTAGTTGAGGTGGGCGCTGTGCTTGACCTTCCCGATGCGCCTCTTGAACTCGTCCTCATCGATCTCACATGGAGGCTGCCCGGAGAAGAGCAGCGTCTCCCGCTCTTCCGTCGGGATGGCGCCGTCGAGGTGTTCCGTCAGGCGCTCTGCGAGCAGCAGCCAGTCGAACGCCTCGCCGCCTATTAGGTAGCAGTACCGGCGTTCGCCGTCCTCTTCCTCGGGGAGGTGCCACAACGCGATCGCGTCGAGCAGGGCGGAGAACCACTCCTCGCCCCCGGCCACTCTCCGGCGCAGGTAGGCCGCCGCCTCTTCACAGCCGAAGGTATCGCGCCGCTTCTCCTCCGCCGCTCGCTCTCGCCCTTTGGCCTTTCCTCTCACAGGTTCTTGCCGTGGCATTTCTTGTACTTCTTGCCGCTGCCGCAGGGGCAGGGGTCGTTCCTGCCGATCTTTTGCGCGCCGATGGGTCGACGCGCCGCGGCCCTGCCGCCGGCCGCCTTGCCACCACCCGCCGCTGCCGCCGCCCTCGCTCCGGCGGGGACCGCCGATGCCGCTTCCGCCTTCCCCTCCTCCGGGGGCGTGCCGCCGTCCCGCCCTGCGGGCGCCGCCGCTGCCGGCGCCTGTTCCGCCCGCCGCACGAACTCAACCCTATAGATCGAGTGCGTTATCTGACGCCGAATGTTGGCGAGAAGTTGCTCCCACATGTCGTGGGCCTCCCGCTTGTAGACGACCAGCGGGTCCTGCTGGCCGTACGCCGCCAGCCCTATTCCCTGGCGCATCTCGTCCATCGCCGTCAGGTGCTCCACCCACAGCATGTCGATAACGCGCAGCATCACCAGCCGCTCGAGCGTACGCATCGCTTCCGGCCCGACGTCGCGCTCCTTGCGCTCGTACTGCTCCATGGCAGCCGCGAAGACAGCTTCCTCCATCTCCTCGCGCGACATTTCGGCCAGCCTCTTGGCGCTGAGCGATGGGGGTAGCGGGAAGATCGCCTCCAGCTCAGCCCGCAGCCCTTCGATGTCCCACTCCTCCTCGCGGCGGCCGGGCGCGTGGAAGTCGAGTATGAGGCGGATTTCGTCGCGCAGCATGTCGAGGATGTTGCTCTTGAGATCGGCGCCCTCCAGTATCTTGCGCCGCTCGCGGTAGATAACGTCGCGGTGCATGTTCATCACGTCGTCATACTCAACGACGTGCTTGCGGATGTCGAAGTTGTGGCCCTCGACCTTCGTCTGCGCCGTCTCAATCGCCTTCGTGACCATCTTGCTCTCGATGGGCATGTCCTCGTCCATGCCCAGACTGCGCATCATATTCGGAAGCCATTCAGGGGCGAACCGGCGCATGATGTCGTCCTGGAAGGAGACGTAGAAGCGGGAGCTGCCGGGGTCGCCCTGGCGTCCGGCGCGGCCGCGGAGCTGGTTATCGATCCGGCGCGCCTCATGGCGCTCGGTGCCGATGATGTGGAGACCGCCTGTCTCCACCACCTTGTTGTGCTCTTCGAGCCACTCCTCCTGCGGGCGCCCGTCCGCCTTCCCGCCGAGGATGATGTCCGTGCCGCGGCCGGCCATGTTCGTGGCGATGGTGACGGCGCCGTAGCGTCCCGCCTGGGCGATGATCGCCGCCTCTTTCTCGTGGTACTTGGCGTTCAGCACCTGGTGGGAAATGCCGCGGCGACGCAGCATCTCCGATAGGTACTCCGACTTCTCGATGGACACTGTGCCCACAAGCATCGGCTGTCCCGCCGCGTGCCGCTCCTCGATTTCTTTAACGACGGCGCGGAACTTGCCCTCCTCCGTCCGGTAGACGAGGTCAGGGAACTCATGGCGGACCAGCGGCTTGTGCGTTGGTATGACGACGACATCGAGGCGGTAGATCTTGAAGAACTCGTCGCGCTCAGTCCAGGCCGTGCCCGTCATGCCCGCCAGCTTGTCGTACAGGCGGAAGTAGTTCTGAAGGGTGATAGTGGCGTAGGTGATCGTCTCCTGCTGGATCTTCACCCCTTCCTTCGCCTCCACCGCCTGATGCAGACCGTCCGACCACCGCCGCCCGAACATGAGCCGCCCCGTGAAGTCATCGACGATGACGATCTCGCCGTCCTTGACCACGTAGTCACGGTCGCGCCGGTAGAGGATGTGCGCCTTGAGCGCCGCCTCCATGTAGCGGGTAAGACGGTAGTACTGGGGATCGTAGATGTTCTTCACGCCCAGCCACTGCTCGAGCTTCGCGATCCCCTGTTCGGTCAGCGCCACCGAACGCATCTTCTCGTCGATCGTGTAGTCGACTTCCTGCTGGAGGCGGGGGACCAGACGGGCGAAGGTGTAGTAGGTCTGCGTGCTTTCCGCCGCCGGGCCGCTGATGATGAGCGGCGTTCGCGCCTCGTCGATCAATATGTTGTCGACCTCGTCCACGATGGCGTAGTGGAGCTCGCGCTGCACCGTCCGCTCCAGGTCGACGGCCATGTTGTCGCGCAGATAGTCGAAGCCGAACTCGTTGTTCGTGCCGTAGGTGATATCGGCCTGATAGGCCTCGCGGCGCGGCACGGGCGCGATGTGCTCCATATTGGGCGCATCGCTGACCTTTTCAGGGGTGTATATATAGGCGGAATCGTGCTGGAGGCAACCGACGCTAAGGCCGAGGGCATTGTAGACCGGCCCCATCCATTGAGCGTCGCGTTTGGCCAGGTAGTCGTTAACGGTCACGAGATGGGCGCCGTGCCCCTCGAGGGCGTTAAGGTAGAGCGGCAGCGTGGCGACAAGCGTTTTGCCTTCGCCGGTCTTCATCTCAGCGATCTTGCCCTGGTGGAGGACGATGCCGCCCATGAGCTGCACGTCGAAGTGACGCATGCCGGTGGTACGCCGCGACGCCTCCCGCACGACGGCATACGCCTCGGGCAGGATATCGTCCAGCGTTTCGCCCTTCGCGAGCCGCTCGCGGAACTCGTCCGTCTTTGCCCGCAGTCGGTCGTCGCTCAGGGCCTCCATCTCAGGCTCGAGCTGATTGATCCTGGCGACGATCGGCAGCAGCTTCTTGACCTGCTTCTCATTAGCGTCGCCAAAAACCTTGCTGAGCAGCTTTGCCATCATTTATACCTGTTCGAACAGCGCTCCCACCGATTGCCCGCTATGGATTCGCCTTATCGCTTCACCGAGCAGGGGCGCCACCGATAGCGTGCGAATCTTATCGAGACGTTTCTCCGCCGGCTGCGGCAGGGTATCGGTTATCACGACCTCCTCGACAGGGCTCTCGCGCAGCCGCTCGATTGCCGGCCCCGAGAAGACGCCGTGCACCGCCGCCGCCAGCACCTGGCCGCAGCCCTTCTTGAGGAGGAGCTTCACCACTTCGGTCAGGGTGGAGCCGCGGTCTATCTCATCGTCCACTATGAGGGCGTTCCTGCCTTTCACCTCGCCGATGAGCTGTATCGCCTCCGCCGATTGCACGTTCCCTGTGCGCCTCTTCTCGACGATGGCGAGGGGAACATCCAGCTTGGCGGCGATGTTGCGCGCGTCCTTGGCGCGGGCCAGGTCGGGCGCGACGACGACCAGGTTGTCGTGGTCGCGGTCGCGGAAATAGTCGCCGAGACTGGGGAAGGCGGTAAGCTCGTCCACGGGTATCCGGAAGAAGCCCTGTATCTGGGGCACGTGCAAGTCGACGGTGAGCACGCGGTCGGCGCCGGCCGTCGTTATCAGGTCAGCCAGCAGACGGGCGGTTATCGGCACGCGCGGCTGGTCTTTCTTGTCGCTGCGACCGTACGCGAAGTAAGGGATGACGGCGGTGATGCGTCCCGCGGAAGCGCGACGGAAGGCGTCGATCATGATGAGCAGTTCCATGAGACGTGTGTTCACCGGCGAGGCCAGCGGCTGCACGATGAAGACGTCGCGCTGGCGCACGTTCTCGCAGATCCGCACAAAAATGTTCTCGTTGCTGAACTCGAAGACCTCACACTCACCCAGCGGCGCCTCCAGATACCTGGTAATGTTCAGGGCCAGCTCCGGATGCGCGTTTCCCGTGAAGATCCTTAGTTCAGAAAACACCGGTTCCTCCCTTTCGGCGGCTACTCTTTGACAGTCCTCCTCTTATGGCGCGACCGTTTCTCGCCAAAAGGCCGAGCCGAGACAACTCAGACGTCTCGCCCCGGCCCTTGCCTGGAGATAACGCTTGTCCGGTAGACAACTCTACTATATCACCCGTCGAGGGCCGAGACAACCGAAGGCTACGGTGAGGGAAAGCCGGCGGCAAGAAAGAGGGCGCCCTACGACGCCCAAAGGAAAGAGTCCTCCTTTGGTAGAGGCTCCGCTTTTGCCCTCAGGACCGCTTCGCTATGTCGGCGAGCATCTCAGCCAGCTCCAGCGTCGTCAGGCCCGCTTCCCTGTGTTCCCGCAGTATGGCCCCGTAGTCGAGCCAGTAGCGGTTGCGGCGGCCTTCCTTTTGGCGGCTGATCAGCCCGTCCTGCTCCAGCGCGCGCAAGATCGATAGGGCCGCCCGCTCGGTTATCCCGACGGCGGCGGCGATCTCACGCAGTGTGGAACGCGGGCTCCGTCCGACGTGGATCAGGACCAGGGCATGATTAGTAAGGAGACTCCACTTTCCCATTTCCGGTGTCCATTTTCCCTTTTCCTGCCGCGAACGATCAACCTGCCTGGTTTTCAAACAGAAGCAGGATCTGATAGAGGTGAAAGAGCAGCTTTGAGCTGTCCGTCACCAGCACGTGCGCCGCCCTTTGGGCCGTCGGCTCCACGTGCTCGAAGATGTTCACTTCCGTGTAGTGCAGCTTCACACGGCCCTCTATGGCGTCGCGCAGACGGCGCGACTCCACGTACGGCACGTAGCGGTCGGAGCGGTCGTGGAGGACGAACGTCTCGGCGCGCAGGCCCTCCAGGCGGCCGGGCAGCGACAGCGTATCGAGAAAGGCGACGGCGTCGGACGGAAGCCGGGCGAGGAGCGCGTCGAAGCGCGCAGGGTCGCGATTCGTCAGCAAGTCGTACGCTGCCCGTCCCTGCGCCGTCAGAGCATTCAGCTTCGCTTCCGCTCCCGGCTCTCGCTCCACCAGCAGATCGGTGAGTATGCGCCTGTCCTGCGGCTCGTCGAGACGGGCGATGATGTTCTTCGACATGACCTTTACCGTGTGCCGCCGCGGTTCCCAGCTCTCGTCCGTCCCGTCGTATGAGATGACGCCGGTGGTGATGCTCTTGATGAGGTCGTGGAGGTCGTAGTAGCCGCCGAAGGAGACGACAAAGAACACGTCCTCGTTGATCCGGGAGTCGCTCGCCGCGAGCAGCGCCAGCGGCGACCCGATGCTGACGCCGATATAGCCGATCTTCTCTCCGTCCACATCGGGCCGCGCCTCCAGGTACTCGAACGCTGAAATCAGCGCCTCCACCTCGCGCGGCTGTATCAGCTCGTCCTCGAGGTCGGGCGAGAAGGGGACGAGCATGACGATGCCCGCGCGCGCGATGTCGCCGGCGAGACGCACGAGGCGGGGGTCGTCGGGCTCGAGGGGCGGCGCGCCCGGCGACAGTATGAGGGCGCCATGCGGGCCCTCATCGGCGGGGGAATAGACATCGGCGGGCATGTAGCGGTCTTCGTAGGGGAGGAGGATGCGCTCCACGCGCGGCTCATCTGTGACCCAGGTAACGGGACGGACCGGCAGGTCGGTCATGAGGTCGGGGAGGAAGAAGGCGGCGGAGACGGCGGCCCGCCCGTAGGTGGTGAAGGCGAACCAGAGCGATACCAGCAGAATAACCGCGAAGGCGGGGAGAAGAGGCCAGCTCCGCCGGAGAAGCAGGTACCTCTCCATCCCGGAGCTCCGGCTCATGCCTGTCCTCTAAGGCGGCGGGGAACAGCGTCAGACATATTCTTCAAACAGGAAGTTTGCCATTCAGTCTGGGGTGGGTCAAATCTGGAACGTGAAGAGGCCGGGTCGCTTCAACCCGGCCCCCACGTCAGGGCGCAGACTGCGCGGTCCCCTTCAGCATCTGCGCCCGTCTTGTTTAGCTCTTCTTTTCGCCTTCTATCATTCCCTTGGCGGTGACCTTGATGGACTTCGGCCTGACCTGCTCCGCCTTGGGGATAGTAAGCCTGAGCATGCCGTTCTCGAACTCGGCGTGTGCCTTCTCGGCCTCGACCTGCGACGGGAGCGAGATCGAGCGGGCGAACGTGCCGTACCAGTTCTCCTTGCGGTAGTAGTTCGCCTTCTTCTCCTCCTCCTCGTGCTTGGTCTCGCCCTTGATGGTCAGAGTCTCGCCCGCTATCGTGATGTCCACGTCTTCAGGCTTGACCCCGGGCAGCGACGCCTTGACGACGATCTCGTTGTCCGTCTCGTACATGTCGATCGGGGCATAGCCCTCGCCGTCGAAGAACGGCAGACGCCAGGGTCGCATTCCTTCTTCCAGCCAGCGGTCCATTGCCCGGCGCAGGCTGGTCATCTCACCGAACGGGTCCCAGCGGATTATGTTGGCCATCTCCACACCTCCTTGAAGATTACTGCTGGCTATCGCCAGTCGAAACCTTTCTTCCGGTCTTGATTATAGTGAGTGACTCCTATCTTGTCAAGTCCCTTGATAATGGTATTATCAATTTATCTTGACTTCCTCGGTTCTGTTGACTACAATAATTAGTGGTTACAGGCTATTCTTGCCTCTGCCCACCAGCCAAGTCATTGACCGCCAGGCAGGCCGGCGAGCGCAAGAATGTGCTATCATTGGGGGTACTTGACAAAGACTTTGTCAAGTTGATTGAACGAGAATAGATGCGCGGCAAAGACTACTACGAAATCCTGGGAGTGAAGCGCGACGCCTCAGCGAAAGAGATTCGCCAGGCTTACCGCAGGCTTGCCCGAAAATACCACCCCGACGTTAACCCCGGCGATAAGTCCGCTGAGGCGAGGTTCAAGGAGATAAACGCCGCCTATGAAGTGCTCTCCGACGCCGAGAAGCGCAGGAAGTACGACCTCTACGGCGAGCAGTGGCAGCACGCCGACCAGTTCGAGGCCGCGCGCCGCCAGGGCGCCTTCCGCTGGCGACCGGAGGGCGGCGCCCGCGAGTTCTCCTTCGATGTCGGCGGCGGCCTTGGGAGTATATTCGACGAGCTTTTCCGCGGCTTCGGCGGTCGGCGGGCCCGGCCGGCGTCGCAAGCGGTCGAGGTACCGGTAGAGATAACCCTGGAAGAGGCCTACCACGGCAGCCTGCGGGCCCTCCAGTTGCAGGGCGCCGAGCGGTGCCCCACATGCGGCGGCAGCGGCGAGATCGCGGGCGCCGTCTGCCACACGTGTCGCGGCGAGGGAACGGTCCTCAGGCCGCGGCGTATCGAGGCCAAAATTCCGCCCGGGGTCAGCGACGGCTCCCGCATCCACATCGGCGTGGACGGCGCCGACGCCTACCTGCGGGTCGCCGTCCGCCCGCACCCCCGTTTCGAGAGGCGCGGCGATGACCTTCACACGGAGGTCGAAGTCCCCCTCGTCGACGCTGTGCTCGGCGGCGAGGCGCGCGTGCCCACCCTCAAGGGCGACGTCGTCCTCACAATCCCCCGCCTGACCCAGAACGGCCGCGTCTTCCGCCTGTCGGGAAGAGGGATGCCGCGGCTGAACGGCAGCGGACACGGCAACCTGTACGCGAAAGTGAAGGTGGTGCTGCCGGAGAAGCTGTCAGAGCGTGAAGAGAAGCTGTTCCAGGAGTTGAAGGCGGCGCGCGCCGGAGTATAAAGAATGGCTGCGAATAACACCGAGAGAAAAGCGCTGGACGCCTATTCGGAGGCGGTCAGCGGCGCCGCTGAGACCGCAGGCCCCGCTGTCGTGCGCGTGGACGTGGCGGGACGGCCCGGCCGCGGCCCTACCGGCGAAGGCACGGGCACCGGCTCCGGCGTCATCTTCGCCTCCGACGGGCGCATCCTGACGAACGAACACGTGGTGCGCGGCGCACGCACCGTCCAGGTGACGCTGCCCGACGGGCGCCGCTTTCAGGCGGGGGTCGAGTACGCCGACCCCTCGACCGACCTGGCGGTGCTGCGCGTCGGCGCCACCCACCTGCCCGTCGCCCAGCTCACGACCGAGACGCCGCGAGTGGGCCAGCTCGTCATCGCCATCGGAAACCCGTTCGGACTCGACTTCACGGTGACGGCGGGCGTCGTAAGCGCCCTCGGCCGCAGCCTGCGCGCCCCCGGCGTCGAGCTTGTCGACCTCGTGCAGATGGACACGCCCGTGAACCCGGGCAACTCCGGCGGCCCCCTGGTCGATGCCCACGGCCGCGTCGTCGGCATCACTACCGCCGTCATGCCGTTCGCCCGCGGCGTCGGCTTTGCAGTACCCGTGAAGACGGTGATCGAGGCGCTGGCGCGCCTGGAACAGTTGCGCGAACGCCAATCGCGGCGGCTGGGCATCGGCGGCATTCCA
Source organism: Dehalococcoidia bacterium (assembly GCA_030018455.1). NCBI lineage: Bacteria > Bacillati > Chloroflexota > Dehalococcoidia > Dehalococcoidia bacterium. The sequence goes on along the minus strand of JASEFU010000005.1, from coordinate 34,392 downwards.
ACGACAATCGACGAGGCGCTGCGGCAGCGGCTGGGCATCCCGCAGCGACAGGGACTGCTGCTGCTCGAGGTCGTGCCCGGCAGCGCGGCCGACCGCGCGAGCCTCCGCCCTTCCGACGTACTGGTGGAAGCGAACCGGCAGGCGGTGGGCTCCGGCGAAGAGCTGCTGGCCGCCGCCAACGCGGCCGCCGACGGGCGCCTCCCCGTCGCATTCATCCGCGAAGGGAAGCTGCGGCGCACGACTCTTGTGACATCGAGGTGAGCATTTTGAACGAGAGAGACGACGAGTTGCAGCGCGAAGACGAGCCGGCATTCGTGATCAGCGTGGCGGCGCGCATGGTCGGCATGCACGCCCAGACGCTCCGCTACTACGAGCGCGTGGGCCTGCTCAAGCCGTCGCGCTCGCGGGGCCGCATCCGCCTGTACTCGGTCGCCGACATCAACCGTCTGCGCCAGATCCAGCGTCTGATAAACGACCTCGGCGTGAACCTGGCGGGCGCGGAAGTGATCATGCGCATGAACGAGCGCATTCAGGCGCTGACAGAACAGGTGGAGCGGCTGGAGCGGGATCTGCAGCGCCTGCGCGACCTGCGCCTGCCGGCCGCGACGCAGGAGCAGCCATGACCGCCATCGAGATTACGGTAACATTGATCGTCGGATTCGGCGCGGCACTACTGGGCAGCCTTGCTGTGTGGTTGTTCACTGTCTGGAAGACGGTGGTTGATGGGCAGGCCGCCGCTAGGGTCATACGTTACGAGCTGCTGCTCAACACGGCAAAGGTGGATTTGGCGTTGGCTGGGAAGACCGGAGACCTCAATCTGTCAGATGAGGGTTGGAGGAGCCATCGGCTAGCCGTCGCGCTACTGGTGCCTGAATCTGAATGGTTTGAACTCTGCCGTGACGTAGGATTCATGGCGCAGGCGCAACTATGGATTGACACTCTTGTGAATGGAAAAGCACAAGGAATTGCGCGGCAGCACCTTGAGATCTGGCAATCGGATCTTCACGATCGAAGAAAAGTGCTTAGCGACATCGAGTACAGTGGGCGCCTACCTTTAATGCTAAGACTCTTGAAACGCAACAGAGAAGGTGAGGAGAAAAGGCTATTGGCCAAGCTCGCGCCGTCGGACACCTCCGAGGAACCACCCACGACGCAAGAGGCAGTCGACAGTAAGGCAACGTAACTTCTCCTGAGAGCGCCCGCGGCAGCGAGAGGGCGGGCGGGCGGGTCCCGCCGACGGGGGGAGAAGGGGAGGCGCAGGGCAGGCGGGAGCGGAATGCGAGAACGACGATGCTGGCAGCGAAACTCGGCATGGGGAAACCGGGGTCCAGGAGCGAAGCTCCCCGGCGGAGGCCTTGGGGGTGTCCCCTAATTTCTCAGGAAACGAGGCCGCGAGCCGTCCTTCGAAGAAGGACGTGCGACGTGGCCGACGGAGGGAAAAGCAACCTGTCGACGGAGGAAAACGGATAAACGCGTGGGGCGCAGCTTTACGCATCCGCTTATCCGCTCAAAATCCGTTGACAGATCCGCCCACCGACAACCTGTCAACGGATAGGAAAATGGACAAACGGAAATCGAATCGGACTGTTTCTCCGCTCTCCCATTCGCTGACAGAAACGATAAGAGGTAGGTAATCATGATGAGTGTGCGGGAGTCGCGGCACCCCAGCCTGAAGGCTGGCGCATGAAAGACGCAACTATGCCCCGACTTTTAGGTCGGGGTACAGGGCAAGTTTCGCAAGGAAAAAACGATTGACCCGAAAACGGGCGAGGTAGCTTATCATGATGAGACAAGATAGGTTCACACAACAGGCCCAGGAGGTGCTCGCCGCCTCCCAGGAGATGGTGCGGCAACAACGACACTCCCAGTGGGACGTCGAGCACATATTCCTCGCGCTGCTCCAGCACCCCGACGGCCTGGCGCGGCAGATATTCCAGAGGCTGGGCGTCGATATCGAGCGCCTGCGCGGCCGCGTCGCCGATACCCTGGCGCGCGCCCCCCGGCTCGCCTACGACGTCGTCCAGATCTACACGACGCCCCGCATCGTACGCCTCCTCGAGGCCGCGAACGCGGAGGCCGACCGCCTCAAAGACGAGTACGTCGGCGTCGAGCACCTGCTGGTCGCCATCGCCGATGAACGCGACGGCGAGTCGGCCCGCATCCTGCGCGAGTTCGAGGTCGACAAGGAGCGCATCTACCGCGCCCTCCAGGAGCTGCGCGGCGGCGCCCGAGTCGACAGCCCGACGGCCGAGAGCCGCTATGGCGCCCTCGAAAAGTACAGCGTCGACCTCACGCAGATGGCCCGAGAAGGCAAGCTCGATCCCGTTATCGGACGCGAGGAAGAGATCAAGCGGGTCATGCAGATCCTCAACCGCCGCTCCAAGAACAACCCCGTCATCATCGGCGAGACCGGCGTCGGCAAGACGGCAATCGTCGAGGGCCTCGCCCAGCGCATCGTCGCCGGCGACGTGCCGGAGAACATCAAAGGCCGCCGCGTCCTCGCCCTCGACATGGGGAGCATGGTCGCCGGAAGCAAGTTCCGCGGCGAGTTCGAGGAGCGTTTGAAGGCCGTCATCGACGAGATCAAGCGCGGCAGCGGCGAGATTATCCTATTCATCGACGAGGTGCACCAGGTCGTGGGCGCCGGCGCCGCCGAGGGCGCAATCGACGCCAGCACAATGATGAAGCCCGCCCTCGCGCGCGGCGAACTCCAGGCCATCGGCGCCACCACCCTCGACGACTACCGCCAGTACATCGAGAAGGACCCCGCCCTCGAGCGCCGCTTCGCCCCCGTCTACGTCGACGAGCCCAGCGTCGAGCAGACTATCGAGATGCTGCGCGCCCTCAAGCCCCGCTACGAGGCCCATCACAAGGTCCAGATCAGCGACGAGGCGATTGTCGCCGCCGCGCGTCTTTCCGACCGCTACATCACCGAGCGCCACCAGCCCGACAAAGCGATCGACCTCATCGACGAGGCCGCCAGCAAGCACGTCATCGAGAGCCAGAGCATGACGCCGGAGCTGCGCCAGATGAAGCGCCGCCTCGACGAGCTTGCCATGGAAACGGAAGCCGCCGCCCAGCGCCAGGACTACGAGGCCGCCGCCCGCATCAAGGCGGAGGTCGAGCGCATCAGAGCCGACTACGAGGCGCAGAAGTCGCAGTGGGAGAAGGAACACCAGATCAGCAGCGTGGTCACCGAGCAGGACATCGCAGCCCTCGTAGCCGCAACCACCGGCATCCCCGTCTCCCGCCTCATGGAAGGCGAGGCGGAGAAGCTGCTGCACATGGAGGAGCGGCTGCACGAACGCGTCATCGGCCAAGAACAGGCGATCCGCGTCGTCTCCGACGCCATTCGCCGCGCCCGCGCCGGCCTCAAGGACCCTCGCCGGCCCATTGGCAGCTTCATATTCCTCGGGCCGACAGGCGTCGGTAAGACGGAGCTCGCGAAGACTCTCGCCGAGTATATGTTCGACGACGAGGACGCGATGATCCGGCTCGACATGTCGGAGTACGGCGAGCGGCACACCGTCTCGCGTCTTATCGGCGCGCCCCCCGGCTACATCGGCTACGAGGAGGCGGGCAGCCTCACCGAGGCCGTGCGCCGCCGGCCTTACCGCGTCGTCCTCTTCGACGAGATCGAGAAGGCGCACCCCGAAGTGCTCAACGTCCTCCTGCAGATCATGGACGACGGCCGCCTCACCGACGGCCACGGCCGCACGGTCGACTTCCGCAACACGGTCGTCATCATGACCAGCAACCTGGGCACGAGCACGGAGACCCGCGCCGGCGTCGGCTTCGTGAGCGGCGCGTCCGCGACCAAGTCAGAGCGCGAGAAGCTACGCGAGCGGACGGAGCGGGCACTGCGCGAGTTCTTCCGCCCCGAGTTCCTCAACCGGATTGACGAGATCATCGTCTTCGACCCGCTCACCGAGAAGGAGCTGCTGGAAATCGTCGAGCTCATGGTCAACGACGTCCGCAAGCGCCTCGCCGACCGCAACATCTCGCTGGAGCTGACGGACGCCGCAAAGGAGCGGCTCGTCAAGCAGGGGTACGACCCCGTCTTCGGGGCGCGGCCGCTGCGACGGCTGATCACGCGCGCGGTGGAGAACGAACTGTCGAAGCGCATACTGGCGGGCGAGTTCAAGGAAGGCGACGCGGTGGTAATGGACGTCAGCGGCGATGAGTACGTCTTTTCCCGCAAGGAGCGGATCACCGCCGCCGCCAGCTAACGCTTCATGCCCGGCCTGGTCGGGCCTCCGTGCCCGACCAGGCCTCAACACGCTGCCTTGTCCCGGCAGGGTCAGGCCTCCGCGCCCGACCAGGGCTCACCTGAACGTGACGAAAGGAGGCGCCTCGACGGCATGGTCCCCTACGCGCTCGCGGGATGGGCCGCGCTCGTCCCCTTCGCGATCGGTAACGGCGTTTTCCGCCAGGCTGTCCTCGTCCCGCGATTCGGCGATCGGGCGGGACACGTCGCGAGCACGTTCATGCTCTCCGCGTTCCTCTTCCTTTTCGCCGCCGTCTTCCTGTGGATCGTGCCGGATGAGCAGGCCCTCCGCGACCTGCTCACCGTCTCGTTCACGTGGGTGATTGCGACCGTGCTGTTCGAGTTTGTTTTCGGGCACTTCGTGATGGGCGCGCCGTGGGAACGGCTTCTGGCGGACTATAATATCTCCAAGGGGAGGATATGGAGCCTCGTGCTCCTGTCCGAGTTCGTTGCGCCCATCATGATGGGCCGGCTGTTCGGACTGTGACAGCGAACGGAAGCGACGGCAAGTCACCGGATAGCCCGGGCATGTTGCCCGCGTTCGTAACATAGCCCGCGCATTGCCCGGGGCGAACGGAAAGGAAGGCATGAGATGGCACAGGGGATGATGGGAATGCGGCGTCGCTGGCGCGGCTTCGTGCGGCGTCGCCTCGAGCGGATGCGCGCGCGTATCGACCGCCGCATCCAGCGCCTCGAAGAGAAGAAGCAGCGCCTGGAGGCGAAGGCACCGCCGGACGAGGAGCGGCCGGAGCCGCCCGAAGCGGAGACCCCGCCGGAGCCGCAAGCGCCGAGGGCCCGCGGACGCCGCCGGTCTGCCGGTCGCGCCGCCCGGCGCCGCCCGGAAAGCCAGCCCTAGAGCGCCGGCCGCGTAGGGCAACGCCTTTGGAAGCCGGGAATTGCAGGTTCCCCTCATAGTCCTGCCTCTTCACCACAGGCTTGCTGCGCCCCAACACTATGCCCGGCATGCGCGGGAAGCACTCTTTTTCTTCGGGGCATTCGTGAAATAAAGTACGCGCGAAGCTGGCCAAAGGCTTGACCACAAAATCCCCTCTTGGTAAATTCGTCGCGTGGAGGGACAACAGCCAGTTTTCTAGTCCTCTCTAATCTATCTCCCGAGGCTACATCGGGTGCAGTCCCTACTGGACAACTACGCGGCTGTCCTGCTTGCCCTCGGCCTGGGCGCCGCAATCGTACTGGCGGCGCTCATCACCGCCCGGATACTCGCTCCATTTTCCTCGTCATCCGCTAAGAGCACTCCCTACGAGTGCGGCATGCTCCCCATCGGGCGCGTCCGCACCCAGATGAACGTCCGCTACTACCTCTACGCCATCCTCTTCCTCATCTTCGACGTCGAAGCGGTCTTCATCTTCCCCTGGGCGGTCAGCTTCCTGGGGGTAGGCAAGGCCGCCTTCTTTGAAATGGTTCTCTTCCTCGGTGTCCTCGGCGGCGGCCTCATCTACGCTTGGAAGAAGGGAGCGCTGGAGTGGCGATAGAGGAGCGCACGGAAAGAGAAGAGGCGGCTCCGGCGCCCCGGCGGATCCCTGACAGCGTATTAAGAGAAGCGGAAAGACTGAAACCGGTCGAAAGGCCCGACGCGAAGGCCCTCTACCGGCAGGTCCTCCCGGGGATCGTCCAGGCGCCCGCAGACTACCTCCTCGCCCTCGCGCGCAAGTCATCGCTGTGGCCCATCACCTTCGGGCTCGCCTGCTGCGCCATCGAGATGATGTCGGCCTACATGTCCCACCACGATCTCGACCGCTTCGGGATCGTCCCCTGGGCTTCACCGCGACAGGCCGACGTCATGATCGTCGCCGGCACCGTCACCAAGAAGATGGCGCCTGCTGTGAAGCTGCTCTACGAGCAGATGCCCAACCCGAAATGGGTGATCGCCATGGGCGCCTGCGCCACCAACGGCGGCCCCTACACCCAGTACGACCGCGTGGTCCAGGGGGTGGACAAGATAATTCCTGTCGATGTCTACGTGCCCGGCTGCCCGCCGCGGCCCGAGGCTTTGATGGACGGCTTTATCGCCCTGCAGAACAAGATAATGGAAGAACGGAACAAGATCGGATGAGCCCGCACCCGGAAGGCCCGCAAGAAGCCGAGATAGTCCCGCCTCCCCCTGGAACCATTGCCGACGTATTCGCTGAGGTCTTCCCCGACGTGCAGTTCGTTGCCTCTCAGGGGCCGATGGACGTCATCCTCACCGTTCCCCGCGAGGAGATCGCGCGCGTCTTGCGGACGGCAAAAGACGACCCGCGCCTCGACCTGAAGTACCTGCGCTGCCTCTGCGGCGTCGACCACATGGAGCAGGGGCTCGAGGTCGTGTACCAGCTCTACTCCTTCAACAAGAAGCACGGCGTGACCATAAAGACGCGCCTCCCTCAGGATGACCCGCGCGTCGCTTCCGCGACGCCGGTCTGGAAGGGCGCCGACTGGCTCGAGCGGGAGACGGCGGAGATGTTCGGCATCGTCTTCGAGGGACACCCTAACCTGGTGCCGCTCCTCTTGCCCGAGGACATGACGGACCATCACCCGCTGCGCAAGGACAACCCGCTGCAGCAGATAGAAGAGTGGCAGGGAGCGCTCCTGGGCGACGCCGTTGCGGAAGCCGGGCGCATCGCCGCCGGCTACGAACATCTCGCCGACAAGAAGGCGGCGGAAGAAGAGGGAGAGGCCTGATGGCTGTCGACGAGCGCGAGCTCGAGACCCTCGACATAAACGTCAACGTGGGCCCGCAGCACCCGGCGACCCACGGCGTCTTCCGCATGGTCCTCACCGTCAGCGGCGAGAAGGTCGTCGATGTCGTGCCCCACATCGGCTACATGCACCGCGGCGCCGAGAAGCTCTCCGAGAATATGGACTACCGCCAGGGGATCATTTACCAGGACCGCACCGAGTACCTGGCGCAGTTCAACGCCGAGCAGTGCTACTGCATGGCAATCGAAAAGCTGGGCGGCTTCGAAGTGCCGGAGCGCGCCGAGTACATACGCGTCATCCTCACCGAGCTCAACCGCATCACCAGCCACTACATGTTCGTCGGCGCTTTCGCTACCGACATCGGCGTGTTCGGGACGGCGTTCACCTACGCTTTCCGCGAGCGCGAAAACATCCAGCGGCTCTTCGAAGAAATAACCGGCGACCGCATGATGTACGGCTACTTCCGGCCCGGCGGCGTCGTCTGGGACGTGCCCGAGAACTTCAAGGAGCGCGTGCGCTGGGTCTGCGGACAGACGCGCATCGGCATCGACGACATCGACCGGTTGCTCACCCGCAACGAGATCTTCGTCGCCCGCTGCCGCGACATCGGCAGGCTCTCCGCCGAGGACGCGATCGACTACGGGCTCTCCGGCCCCATGCTGCGCGCCGCCGGCGTCCCTGTCGACCTCCGCCGCGAGGAGCCCTACTCGATCTACGACCGCTTTGACTTCGACATTCCCATCGGCACCAGGGGCGATTCCTACGACCGCTACCTCGTCCGCATGGAGGAGATGCGGCAGTCGCTCCGCATCGTCGAGCAGGCGCTGGAGCAGATGCCGGACGACGGCCCCATCATGCCGGAGAAGATGCCGCGGCGGCTGCGGCTGCCTCCGGGCGAGGTCTACATGCGCACCGAGAACCCGCGCGGCGAGTACGGCATCTACCTCGTCTCCAAGGGCGGCGAGCAGCCCTACCGGCTGAAGATACGCTCCTCCTGCTTCTGCAACCTGACGTCGCTGCGACAAATGGTCATCGGCCACTACGTCGCCGACGCCGTCGTTATCCTCGGCTCCTTCGATATCGTGCTGGGAGAGGTGGACCGGTGAACCAGCTCGAGCGCTTCTTCGACAACGTCTGGGTCGACGCCTTCTGGCGGCTGCTCGTCGTCTTCGCCCTCGTCGTCCTCGTCGTGCTCGTGCTCACCTACGTCGAGCGCAAGTTCATCGGTCGCATCCAGATGCGCCTCGGCCCCATGCGGACCGGGCCCTACGGCATTCTCCAGCCTCTCGCCGATACCGTGAAGGTGCTGCTGAAAGAAGACCTGCGGCCCCTGACCGCCGACCGTATCGCCTTTGAGCTGGCGCCGTTCCTGACGTTCGTGCCGGTCTTCCTCACGCTGCTCGCGCTCCCGTTCACTGAAAGTTGGGGCGTGCGCATTCTGGGACTGGGGCTCCTCTACTTCTTCGCCGTCTCCGGCCTCACCGTGCTCGGCTACATCATCGCCGGCTGGGCATCGGACAGCAAATACGGGCTGCTCGGCGCCATGCGCGCCGCCGCCCAGCTCATAAGCTACGAAATACCGATGGTGCTGGCCGTCCTCGCCCTGGCGATGCTCGCCTCCTCGCTCAATCTGGTGGAGATCGTCGAAAAGCAGGGCAGGGTGCCGTTCATCGTCTGGCAGCCGCTCGGCTTCTTCATCTTCATGGCAGCCGCCATCTCCGACCTCACGCGCCGCCCGTTTGATGTCGCCGCCGCTGAGTCTGAAGTGGCGGGCGGCCCCTGGATCGAGTTCAGCGGCATACGATGGAGCATCCTCTACGCCCTCACCGAATACACGAACATGTTCGCCCTCTCCGTGCTCGGCTCGCTCCTTTTCCTCGGCGGCTGGGACTGGCCGCTGGGACGCGAGCTCGGCTGGTGGTGGCAGCTCGTCCTCATCTTCGTCAAGACCACAGCCCTTATTCTCATGATCATGTGGGCGACGGCCAGCTTCCCGCGCGTACGCGTCGACCAGCTAATGGCGTTTTGCTGGAAGATCCTGCTCCCTCTCGCCCTCGTGCAGATATTCGTCAACGGACTCATCCTCGTCTACGAATGGCCCGACTGGACACTCCTCGTCACCTCCGGCCTCACGCTGCTGGCGGGCGCGTACGTCATCTACGCCTCCCTGCGGGCGCCGACGGAGGTGAGGATCGCCGCAAGGAGCGAAGCCTGATGCTGGGTGTGCTGAAGGGGCTTGGCACGACCTTCCGGACGATGACCCGCCGGCCGGTCACCATACAGTACCCAACGATCAAGCGCGAGATTCCCGAGCGCGAGCGCGGCTACCCCCTGCTGCTCTGGGACCACGAGGTAGGCGAGCCTTTCTGCACCGGCTGCCACGCCTGCGAGCGCGCCTGCCCGGCGCAGTGCATATCGGTGGTGATGAAGGACAACCCGCTGGCAGCCGAGGGGAAGAGCAAGCGCCGCAAGATCGTCGATAAGTTCCTGCTCGACTACGGGCGCTGCATCCGCTGCCGCATCTGCGTGGAGACCTGCAACTTCAGCGCCATCGCCATGAACAACACCTGGGACGGCCATGAGCTGTCCTGCTATGACCGCACGTGCCTCGTCCTCGACCTCGAGCAACTGTTGGCCAAGTCGAAGGCGGGGGAGATAACGCCCTGGGTGGAACCATGACAGTCACGGACGTCATCTTCTATTTCATCGCCGCGATCACCGTCGTCGCCGGCGTGGGCGTCGTGGGCAGCCGGAACGTCGCCTATGCGGCGCTATCGCTGGTCTTCACCTTGCTTTCGGTGGCGGCCCTGTACATCCTTTTGGCGACGGAATTCCTGGCCCTGGTGCAGGTGCTCCTCTACGCCGGCGGCGTCGCCATTTTGCTGCTGTTCGCGCTCATGCTCACCCGCGCCCGCGACCTGTCGCAGACGCTCGACAACGCGCAGAAGCCTTTGGCCGTCGTCGCCGGCCTCGCGCTCCTGGGCGTCCTGATAGCGACCACGGTCCTGACCACCTGGCCGCGGGAGGCCTCGGAGCCGGCGCTCATCGGCTTCGAAACAATCGGCGATTCCCTTTTCCGCACCTGGGTGGTCCCGTTCGAGGTCGCCTCGCTCGTCCTGCTGATCGCGCTCGTGGGCGGTATTGTGCTTGCCCGCTCTGAGGAGGAGGAGGAGGAGGAATGATAGGGCTCGAGCACTTCCTCGTCCTCAGCGCCATACTCTTCTCACTAGGCGTCTACGGGGTGCTGGCGCGGCGCCACGCCGTGCTCATCCTCATGTCGATCGAGCTTATGCTGAACGCAGCCAGCATCAACATGGTCGCGTTCGCCGTCTACACGGCGCCGGAGCGGTTCGTGGGGCTGATCTTCGCGGTGTTCATCATCACCATCGCCGCCGCCGAAGTCGGCCTCGGCCTGGCGATAATCCTCCGCCTCTTCCGCAACCGCACGACGGCGAACGTCGACGAGGTGCATGAGCTGAAGTGGTAACGCATTCGAACAGGACGGTCGGATAACGATGGGCATGGAGCAGGCCTGGCTGATACCCGCCCTGCCGGCAGCGTCGGCGGCGATACTTATACTCGTCGGCAAGTACCTGCCGCGCAAGGGCGACTGGCTGTCGGTGCTCGCCATCTTGGGCTCGTTCGTCATCTTCTTCTTCGTGCTCAAGGACCTGACGGACGCCCTGGCGGCGGGCGGCGAGTTCGAGCCGGTGCACTCGGGCAGGGAGTGGCTCAGCTTCGACACGTTCAGCCTGCGCATCGGCTTCATGGTCGACCAGCTCAGCGCCGTCATGCTCGTCGTCGTCAGCCTCATCTCTCTCCTCGTCCAGATCTACTCGCTCGAATACATGAAGGGCGATTCCCGCTACGGCTGGTACTTCGCCGTGCAGTCGCTGTTCGCAGCGTCGATGCTCACCCTCGTCCTCGCCGACAACTTTCTGCTCCTCTACTTCGCGTGGGAGGGCGTGGGGCTCTGCTCGTTCCTGCTCATCGGCCACTACCATGAGCGGCGCTCGGCGGCGGAGGCGGCGAAGAAAGCGTTCGTGACGACGCGTCTAGGCGACGTGGGGCTGCTCATCGGCGCCATCCTGCTCTGGCGCTCCGTCGGCACCTTCGACATGTCGGAGATCTTCGAGGCGGCGACCGCGGGAGAGATCGACAACGCCTACCTTACGGTAAGCGTCATCCTCCTGCTGCTGGGCGCCATGGGCAAGTCGGCGCAGTTCCCGTTCCACGTGTGGCTGCCCGACGCCATGGAAGGCCCCACGCCGGTCAGCGCCCTCATCCACGCGGCGACGATGGTCGTCGCCGGCGTGTATCTGGTCGCCCGCACGATGCCCCTCTTCGAGGCGGCGGACAGCGCGCTCATTGTCGTCACCACCGTCGGCCTCATCACCACCATCATGTCGGCGACGATGGGCCTCGTAATGTCGGACATAAAGCGCGTCATCGCTTACTCGACGCTCAACAGCCTGGGGCTGATGTTCGTCGCCCTCGGCTCCGGGCTGGTGACGGCGGCGATGCTCTATCTGTTCACCCACGCCTTCTTCAAGGCGTTGCTCTTCCTCTCGGCGGGGTCCGTCTACCACGCAACCGAGGAGCTCGATGTCGAGCAGATGGGAGGGCTCGGGCGCAAGATGCCGATAACCGCCGCCGTATTCACGATCGGCGCTCTGTCGATGGCCGGTCTGCCGCCGCTCGCCGGGTTCTGGGCCAAGGACGACCTCATACTGACGACGGCCAACCACCAGAACCCGTTCGTGCTGGCGCTCGTGCTCGCCAGCGTGGTGCTGACCGCTCTCTACATGACGCGGCTCGTCCTCCTCGTGTTTACGGGGAAGCCGCGCAACCCGCACGCCTATGAGCACGCCCACGACCCGGGCCCGCCGATGAGGCTGACCACCGTCTTCCTGGGAGTGCTCACCGTCTTCGCCGGTCTCGTCGTCTTCGACCAGGTGGGACGCCTTCTCGGCTTCCCCGGCGGCTTCGGCGAGTTCGTCTTCAGTCACGAGGGCGAGGTCTTCCACGTCAACGCCGCCCTCATGGCGTCGGCGATTCTCCTCGCCGTCGCGGGCGTGGCCGGCGGCCTCTACTTTTGGTCGGGCGAGGCCCTCCCCGCGAAGGCGATGGGCGCGAGGTTCCGGCAGGCGTACGTGGTGCTCCGCAACAAGTACTACATGGACGACCTGTACCAGGCGATCATCGACCGTGTCGTCCTGGTGGTCGCGGGCATCGTCGCCTGGTACGACCGCGCCGTCGTGAACGACACGGGAGTCAACGGCCCCGCCGACCTGACGCGCTACAGCGGGTTCCTGCTCAAATATCACGAGACGGGCCGCATGCCCAACTACGCCCTCTTCATGATCGCGGGCGTCGTTGTGCTGGCCGTCGTTGCCTTCGTCGTGGGGACATAGAGGGGGAGCATGGAGAAGTACCTTCTTCTGGCGTTGATCGGGCTGCCGCTGGCGACCTCGATCGTGCTGGTCGCCGTCCCCTCGCGCTACCCGAACGTGGTGCGCTACATCTCAGCGGTCTCCGGGTTCGCCCTCTTCGGACTCTCGCTCTACCTCTTCTTCGCCTATGAGCTCGACAACGGCGAGGCGTTCCAGTTCCAGTTGCGCTGGCCCTGGCTCGAGAACGTTGGCTTCCTCGGCGAGGACGGCATAACGTTCCACCTGGGACTCGACGGCATCGGCGCGCCGATGGTGCTGCTGAACGGCATCGTCGCTTTCACCGGCGTCCTCGTCTCCTGGAAGATTGACCATCGCAACAAGGACTTCTTCGTTCTCCTGTTTGCCCTTATCGCGGGCGTCTTCGGCACCTTCACCTCACTCGACCTGTTCTTCTTCTTCTTCTTCTACGAGCTCGCAGTGCTGCCGATGTTCCTCCTCATCGCCGTCTGGGGGTCCAGCAGCCGGTTCCCCACCTTCGTGCGCACGAAGGAGTACGGGGCGATGAAGCTGACGCTCTACCTGGTGGCGGCGAGCATACTCATCTTCATCGGCATCTTCGCCGTCTTCATCGAGGCCGACCGCGGCACCTTCGACCTGCCGACGCTGTACCAGGTGCAGTTCTCGGAGGACTTCCAGAAGATAGTCTTCCCCGTCTTCCTCGTCGGCTGCGGCGTGCTGGCGGGCCTCTGGCCCTTCCACACGTGGTCGCCCGACGGCCATGTGGCCGCGCCGACGGCCGTTAGCATGCTCCACGCCGGCGTGCTGATGAAGCTGGGCGCGTTCGGCATAATCCGCCTCGGCATCCAGCTCCTGCCGGAGGGGGCGGAGTTCTGGATGCCCGGCCTCATGATCCTGGCGACCACCAACGTCATCTACGGCGCCGTCTCGGCGATGGCGCAGCGCGACTTCAAGTACATGGTGGGGTACTCCAGCGTAAGCCACATGGGCTACGTGCTCATGGGCCTGGCGACGCTGAACTCGATCGGGATGAACGGGGCGGTCCTCCAGATGTTCTCGCACGGCATCATGACGGCCCTCATGTTCGCTATGGTAGGCGCCATCTACGACCAGGCGCACGTGCGCGACATGTCGATCTTCGGCGGGCTCGCGAACCAGATGCCGCGCTTCGCCGCCTTCTTCGCGATTGCCGGCCTCGCCTCCCTGGGGCTGCCGGGGCTCTCCGGCTTCGTCGCCGAGTTCCACATTTTCGTCGGCACGTTCCAGACCTACCCGGCGTTCGGCGCCCTGGCGATATTCGGCGCCGCCATCACCGCTGCCTACATCCTCCGCATGCTGGCAATGGCCTTCTTCGGTCCGTTCAACGAACGCTGGTCGCACCTGACGGAGATGACCCGCTGGGAGCAGGCGGCAGGCGCCGTCCTCATATTCTTCCTGCTCTTCATGGGACTCTGGCCGGCCCCGTTTATCGACCGCATATCGGATAGCGTTCTCACTTTGGCGGCGATCAGATGAACCTTGACTACGCCCTGCTGATTCCGGAGTACCTGCTCGCCGGCCTTGCGGCCCTAGTGGCGACGCTCGACCTCTTCTTCGGGCGGCGGTTGCGCCCCTACCTGCCGTACGTCGCCGTCGCCGGGCTGGCTCTGGCCCTCGGCGTCTCTCTCGTCTATGTGAACGACACTCCGGAGTCGTTCGGCGATCTTCTCGTCGTCGACAACTACACCACGTTCTTCCGCGTGTTCTTCATCGCCATCGCCGGCGCCGTCTGTCTGGCGTCCGCTCACTTCGTGCGCGACCGCCTGCGGCACGCCGGCGAGTACTACGCCCTGCTCATCCTCTCGACCATCGGCGCGATATACATGGCGGCGGCGCGCGAGCTGCTCACCGCCTACATCTCCCTCGAGGTGCTCAGCTTCAGCCTGTACGTCCTCGTCTCCTTCGCCAAGATGGACGCGAAATCGAACGAGGGCGGACTGAAGTACATGCTGCTGGGCGCCTTCTCCTCCGCTATCTTCCTCTACGGCATGAGCCTCATATACGGGGTCGCCGGCTCCACGTTCTACGCCGACATCAGCGCCGCCCTCAGCAGCGGCATCGCCGACTTCGACCTGGCGATGCTCATGGGGCTGGTGCTCATCGTGGCGGCGCTCGGCTTCAAGGTGGCGGCCGTCCCCTTCCACATGTGGACGCCCGACGCCTATGAAGGGGCGCCCCTTCCCATCACCGCCTACCTCTCGGCGACATCGAAGGCCGCGGGCTTCGCGCTGCTGATCCGCCTGTTCGCGGGCGCGTTCCAGCCCGTGCTCGACGACTGGCAGTGGATGATTGCGGCGCTGGCGGCGGCTAGCATGACCGTGGGCAACCTGGTGGCGATCCAGCAGCACAACATCAAGCGGCTGCTCGCCTACTCGTCGATAGTGCAGGTGGGCTTCATGCTAATGGGTATCGCCGCCCTCTCCGAACAGACGACGAGCGCCCTCGTGCTGCACATGACCGGCTACATCGTCACCAACCTGGCGGCATTCGTGGTGATAATCGCCTATTTCAACGCGACCGGGAAAGACGAGATACCGGACTACCGCGGCCTCGCGGAACGGGCGCCCTTCCTCGCCCTCGCGCTGACCATCGCCCTCTTCTCGCTGGCGGGGATGCCGCTGTTCGCCGGCTTCGCCACCAAGTTCATCCTCTTCCAGGCCGTCGCCGACGAAGGGTTCTTGTGGCTGGCGGCGCTGGCGGTCGTCAACAGCTTCATCTCACTCTACTACTATCTGCTGGTCATACGGCAAATGTACGTCGTCGAGCCGGAGGAGCCGGGACGGCTGCGCATCCCCGTGCTGATGAACGGCGTGACCTTCGCGCTCCTGGCCGGCATCTTCTTCGTGGGGCTCTTCCCGCAGCCCCTGTTCGACGTCACGGACAACATAGCCGACGCGGTGTTCCAGACCGCGCAAGCGGTCTCCGTGGTGAGCGGCGGCCCCTGACAGATGCGCCTGCCCGGGCGTCTTCCGCTTCTCGTCTCGGCTGTTGTCGGCCCGGTATCCTTCTGGCTTCTCCTTCGCTACCGGCTGCGCCGCCCCTGTTCCCTGCGTCTTCGCTTCCTGCTCGAAAACCCGGTCCGCCGCGCCGTCCATCCCGTGGGGCCGACGGTGGACAAGTTCCGTATCCGCAAGGGGGGAACGGTGTTGGAGCTCGGCCCCGGTTCCGGCTACTTCACGGCCGAGGCGGCTTCGAGGGTTGGCGAACGCGGACGCCTTATCTGCATCGACATCCTGCCGGAGACGGCGCGCTTCCTCAGCCAACGGTTCCAGCGTCAGGGCATTGACAACTCGCGCATCCTCGTGGGAGACGCCTGCAACCTTCCTCTCAAAGAGAGGATGCTCGACGGCGCGTTCCTGGTGACGGTGCTGGGAGAGACCACCGACAAGCAGCGCGCTATCGGCGAGCTGCGGCGGGCGATGAAGCCGGGAGGCGTGCTATCGATAACCGAAAGTCTGCCCGACCCCGACTACCAGACGCAGGCGACGGTGCGCAGACTATGCGAGGGCGCGGGCTTCCAGTGGACGGAGCTGTACCGGCGGCCGGGCGGCTTCACGATGAACTTCGTCGCCCTTACAGAATGGGCAGGTAGCGCTCCAACTCGTAGTTCGTGACCTGCGCCCGGTAGAGGTTCCACTCGATCTTCTTGTTGGCGATCAACGTCTCGAACACGTGATCGCCGAGGCAGCGGCGCAGCAGGTCGCTGCCTTCAGCCGCCTCGATGGCCTGGTTGAGGCTGCCCGGCAGCGTCTCGATCCCCAACTCCTGCCGGCGCTCCTCGCCCATCGCGAATACGTTCTCCTCCACCGGATCGGGCAGCGGGTACTCCTTCTCGATCCCCTCGAGGCCCGAGGCGAGCATGGCGGCGAACGCCAGGTAGGGGTTGCACGCCGGATCGGGAGAGCGGCACTCGATACGGGTGGCCGTCTCCTTCCCCGGCTTGTACTCCGGTACCCGGATGAGGTCGGAGCGATTGCGCCGCGCCCAGGTGACATAGACCGGCGCCTCGTAGCCGGGGATGAGCCGCTTGTAGGAGTTGACCCACTGGTTGTAGACGAGCGCCGTCTCGCGGGCGTGCCGCAGCAGCCCGGCGAGGAACGACTTCGCCAGCGCCGAGAGGTGGTACTCGTCCTTCGGGTCGAAAAAGGCGTTGCGCTGCCCCTTAAAGAGCGACATGTGGCAGTGCATGCCGCTGCCGTTCTGCCCGGCGCGGGGCTTGGGCATAAAGGTAGCGTAGTAGCCGTTCCTGAGGGCGACCTCCTTCACGACGAGGCGGCAGGTCATGACGCTGTCGGCCATCGTGAGGGCGTCCGTGTAGCGGAGGTCGATCTCGTGCTGGCTGGGCGCGCCCTCGTGATGGCTCGTCTCCACGCCGATACCCACGTCCTCAAGGGCAAGGACGGTCTCGCGGCGCAGGTCGGTGGCGGCGTCAAGCGGCGTCAGGTCGAAGTAGCCGCCGGCGTCGAGACCCTCAGTTCCGCCCGGCGTCTTGAAGTAGAAGTACTCCATCTCGGGCCCGACGTAGAACGTGAAACCGAGGTCGATGGCGCGTTTCAGATTGCGCTTGAGCACGTAGCGGGGATCGCCGGTGAATGGTGTGCCGTCAGGCTGGAAGATGTCGCAGAACATGCGGCCGACGCCCCGTTCGGCCGGGCGCCAGGGTATGAGCTGGAACGTCGCCGGGTCGGGCATCGCCACCATATCGCTCTCGTCGATGCGGGCGAAGCCCTCGACGGACGAGCCGTCGAAACCCATGCCCTCGGCCAGGGCGGCCTCCAGCTCTTCGACGGTGATAGCGAAGCTCTTCAACGAGCCCAGGATGTCGGTGAACCAGAGCCAGATGAACTTGATATCCTGGTCTTTGCAGGTGCGAAGGACGTATTCTTTGTCCTCTTCCACGCTCATGGCGCCCCCTCCAACGGCTGCTACATCAGCGAGCCGGGCAACCGCCCGGCCCTTCTCAAAGCTTACTTTGCGTGATCGCAGCAGTCAAGGGGAGCGCGGTCTCTCCTTTGCCAAGACTGACGAAACGGCAGGGGGAGGTCTCGCCTCCCCCTACCGGTCGCGCGGCTGCTAGACGTCGAAGTACATGTAGAACTCGTACGGGTGCGGGCGCAAACGCAACTGGTCGATCTCGTGCTCCCGCTTGTACTCAATCCACACATCGATGACGTCCTTCGTGAACACGTCGCCCTTCAGGAGGAACTCGTGGTCTTCCTCCAGCGCGTCAATCGCCTCCTCGAGCGAGCCGGGCACCGTCTTCAGCGACATCGCCTCGTCGGGCGTGAGGGCGTAGGTGTTATTGTCGAACGGCGGCCCGGGGTCGATCTCGTTCTCGATGCCGTCGAGCCCTGCCATCAGCATCGCCGCGAAGGCGAGGTAGGGGTTACAGGTGGCGTCGGGCGGGCGGTACTCGATGCGCTTCGTGCGCGGGTTATCGGTGTAGACGGGAATGCGGATGGCGGCGCTGCGGTTGCGCGCTGAGTAGATGAGGTTCACGGGCGCCTCGTAGCCGGGGACGAGCCGCTTGTAGGAGTTCGTCGTCGGGGCGCAGAGGGCCATCAGCGCCGGCGAGTGCTTGAGCAGCCCGCCGATGTAGTACTTCGCCTCGCGGCTTATCAGGGCGTAGCCCTCGGGGTCGTAGAAGATGTTCTCCCCGTCCTTCCACAGGCTCTGGTGGCAGTGCATGCCGGAGCCGTTGTCGCCGTAGAGGGGCTTGGGCATGAAGGTCACCACCTTCCCATGGCGGCGGGCGACGTTCTTCACGATGTACTTGTACCACATCATCTTGTCGGCCATATCGACCAGCGTGTCGAACTTGAGGTCGATCTCTGCCTGGCCGCCGGTGGCCACCTCGTGATGGTGGACCTCGACGGGCATTCCCGCCTGCATCATCGTGAGGATCATCTCGCTGCGCAGGTCCTGGAAGGCGTCGTGGGGCGGCACGGGGAAGTACCCTTCCTTGTAGCGCGGCTTATAGCCCAGGTTCGGCTTCTCGTCACGGCCCGTGTTCCACTCGCCCTCGACGGAGTCGACGAAGTAGAACGAGGAGTTCTCCGTCTGATCGAAGCGGACGTCATCGAAAATGAAGAACTCGGCCTCGGGCCCCCAGTAGCTGGCGTCGGCGATGCCTGTCGCCCGCATGTACGACTCCGCCTTCTTGGCGATGTAGCGGGGGTCGCGCGTGTACGGCTTTCTGGTCAACGGGTCGTAGATGTCGCAGATGACGCTGAGGGTAGGCGCGGCGCATACGGGGTCGATGCGCGCCGTCGACGGGTCGGGGATCAGGATCATGTCGCTTTCCTGGATCTTCTGGAACCCGCGGATGCTCGAGCCATCGAACCCTACGCCTTCCACCCAGATGCTCTTTGTCAGATCGTCCATCTCCGTCAGCTCCGAGACGGGCATGGAGAAGTGCTGCCAGAGCCCCGGCAGGTCGTTGAACTTGAGGTCAACGATCTGCACATTCTTGTCCTTGATGAACTTGGCTACGTCCTGGGGTGACATGTTCTTGCCTCCTCGAAAATCTATTAGTCCCTCGCCCTTGTTCACCGATGCCCGGAAGAGGCGACGGAGAGGCTGGGCTCGACGGCGATGGCGCCGCGCTCCCCCGTCCTCACCCGCACGGCGTCCTCCACGGGCAGGACGAATATCTTGCCGTCGCCGATCTCGCCCGTCCACGCCGCTCTTACGATCGCCTGGACCGCCCTCTCGACGGCGGCATCGTTGACGACCACCTCCAGCTTGACCTTGGGCAGCATATCGACGGTCTGCACCTGCGCGCCGCGACCGGAGCGGGTGACCCCCTTCTGGACGCCGCGGCCGCTCACCGACGTCACGTTCAGCCCCACGAAGCCGGCCTGGGCCAGCGCCTCCTTGGCCTCGTGCAGCTTTTCCGGCCTGATAATCGCTTCCACTTTCTTCAAGAGCTGCTCCTGTCCGGCTGTCCGCCGGCTAAGTCATGTCGGCTTCCTCCAGGCTCAGGCGCCGCGGCCCGCTTCTCGGCTGCACCGCCGCTTCCTGGACGGGCACGGCGCCAAACCCCTCGAAGGCATACGCCCGCTCGCCGTGCTGCGTCGCGTCGAGGCCCATCAGCTCCTCCTCCTCGCTCACGCGCAGCCCCATGGTCACATCGAGCACTTTGAGAATGACGGCCGTCGCGACGAAGGAGAAGGCGGCGGTAACGGCGATGGCCAGCGCCTGCGTCCCCACAAGCGACAGGTTCCCCGCGATGAGCCCGTCGCTGCCGGCGGCGTTCACCGCCAGACTGGCGAACATGCCCGTCGCCAGCGCGCCCCAGACGCCGCCCGCGCCGTGGACGCCGACGACGTCCAGCGAATCGTCGAGCATCATGCGGCCCCGCAGCCGCACGGCGAAGAAGCAGAGCAGGCCCGCGCCGGCGCCGATAACGAGAGCGGGCATGGCATCGACGTAGCCCGCAGCGGGGGTTATCGCCACCAGGCCCGCTACCGCGCCTGCCGCAGCGCCAACGACGCTCGGCTTCTTGAGGAATAGCCAGCTCAGCACCGTCCAGGTGAGGGCGGCGGCTGCCGTCGAGACGTGGGTTACGACGAAGGCGTTGGTCGCCAGACCCCCGGAAGCAATGGCGCTGCCGGCGTTGAAACCAAACCAACCGAACCAGAGCAGCGCCGCCCCCAGCACCACCATCGAGATGTCATGCGGCTCCATCGCCTCGCGCCCGAAGCCGATGCGGCGCCCGTAGAGGAGCGCCGCCGCCAGCGCCGCCGCGCCCGCGTTCACGTGCACTACCGTCCCGCCCGCGAAGTCGAGCGCGCCCTTTTCGCGCAGCCAGCCGTCGGGCGCCCACACCCAGTGGGCAACCGGCGCGTAGACGAGGAGCGACCACAGACCCATGAAGATAAGGAAGGAGCTGAACTTGGCGCGCTCGGCGAAGGCGCCGGTGATGAGCGCGGGGGTGATGATCGCGAACATGCCCTGGAAGATCATGAACGCCATGTGCGGCACCGTCGACGAGTAGTCGGGGTTGGGTTCCTGGCCGACGCCCTTCAGCCCCAGCCAGTCGAGCCCGCCGATGAAGCCGTGGCCAGGGCTGAAGGCGAGGCTGTAGCCGGCGACGACCCAGATGACGCTCACGAGGGCGATGACGATGAAGCTGTGCATTATGGTGCCGAGGACGTTCTTGTTGCGGACAAGGCCGCCGTAGAAGAAAGCAAGCCCGGGGGTCATGAGCATGACGAGCGCGGAGGATATGAGGACCCAGGCGGTATCCCCGGAGCTTACTGCGTCGGCGGACATGGGGGAGTTCCTTCCACTTCCTTCCCGATCCCGATGGTGTTCACAAGGAGAAGTCTAGAGAAGCGCCGTTACGACAGTATTACGCAGGGGTTAAGTTGTGGTTACCCTGGGGGGAAATGTGCATGCTCTTAACCGCGCCCTGAAGGACGCGGCATCACGCGCCGCATACCCGCAGGTGCGATGTGCAACCAGGGCTGACTTGCAGGGGCACCTCCGCGTCAGGCGGCGGCGGGAGGGAACGAGGCGAGGCGCTGGTAGCGCGCGCCTCCCGGCTCGAGGAGGCTCTGCATCAGGCTGACGCTGCGCACGTCGAAGTCCACGGGCGGCGGCGGCCGGTACGATTCGAGCAGTGACGCCAGCCGCAGCCGCTGGTCGACGGTCGCGTGGTCGGGCACGCGGGCGAGCGTCAGGTGAGGCGAGTACGGACGCTTCTCGCGCGGGAAGCCCAGCGGCTCCAGCGCCCGCTCCACCGCGTCGGCGAGCCGCGCCAGCTCCTCCACGTCTCCCTCCAGGCCGACCCACACCACCCGCAGCCGCTGTCTGCCGCCGAAGCTACCCACGGCGCCGAGACGGAGCGAAAGGTGAAAAGGGGCGTCGATGGCGGCGGCAAGCGCGTTCTCGATGGCGCGTCGCTGCGCTTCGGGCACGCTGCCGAGGAACTTAAGCGTGAGGTGGATGCCCTCCGGCCGCACCCATCGCAGCGGCGCGCCGCCCTTCGCCCGCAGCTCGTCCTGCACCTGCGCCAGGGCGTCGCGCGCAGTCTGCGGCAGCTCGCAGGCCACGAATAGCCGCAGATGGCGCTCGCGCTCGTCAGCCATCGCTCAGCCCCAGGAGACGGCGGGCGTTCTCCCCCAGCACGAGACGCTTCTCCTCCTCGCTCAGGCGCCCGGCATCGACCTCGCGGCGGCTGCGCGTCTGGGAGAAGAACGGAAAGTCGCTGCCGAAGAGCACTCGCTCCGCGCCGGCGATATCGACGGCGTGACGGTACACGGAGGCCTCGTACAGAAGGCCGGTGCCCGCGGAGTCGAAGTAGACGTTGGCGAAGTTCGTCCTCGTTCGCGGCATCAGGGCGTAGAAGGGCAGTCCGCCCGCCCAGTGCGCGCCCACCACATTGGCATGGGCAGCCCTTTCCACAAAGCGGTAGAAGGACTCCAGCGAAAGCCCCTTCTTGCCGGGGTACTCGTGGCCCACCGGCTCGCTCACGTGGAAGAGGATGATCAGGCCGTGCTCCGCCGCCGCCGCGACGAGAAGGTCCGCCGGTCCGCCCGGCGAGAGGTCGTACCCCTGATCGTCGGGACGCAACTCGCCCAGCCCACGGGCCCCCGCCTTCGCGCAGCGCTCCACTTCGGCGGCGGCATCGGGCGATGACGGATCGATCATGCAGAAAGGGATCAGGCGCCCGCCACTCTTCGCCGCCTGTTCGAGGATGTAGTCATTCGTGCGATTCAGGGCTTCGGCATCTCGCCAGGCAAAGCTCAGCACGACGGACGCGTCGATGCCCGCGGCGTCCATGCTCCTCAGCAGGTCGGGAGCGGCGCCCATGCGCGCGCGGGGGTCGCTGTAGAGGGCGCGAAACGTGGGGTCGCGCCGCAAATAGTCCTCCCGCTGCGCGCAGATCTTCGGCGGGAAGACGTGCGTGTGGAAGTCGATGATCATACGGCGATGGCCTTGCTTCCCGTCGCCGCCTGCGCCGGTCCGCGCCTGACGTCTGCGTACGCCGTCTCGATGGCGTCGGCGATGTTCCCCCAGCCGAATCTGGCGGCCTCCTGACGGGCAGTGCGTCCCAAACTGCGCCTCAGCGGGCCGTCCGCGAGCAGCGACGTGATGCGCCGCGCAAAGGACTGCGGTGAGCGGCCGGCGATGAGATAGCCGGTCTTGCCGTCTTTTACCGTCTCCCTCAGCCCACCGACGTCGGAGGCAACGACGGGCGTGCCGCATGCCATCGCCTCAAGGGCGACAAGGCCGAAGCTCTCGTGGAACGACGGGACGACGCAGACGTCGGCGGCGTTGTAGAACAGGGGCAGCCGGTCGTGCTCAACGGGGCCGAGGAAGCTGACGCGGCGTCCGAGACCGAGGCTGAGCGCCATGTGCCGGAGACGTTCGATCTCGCCGTTGCCCGTGCCGTCTCCGCCTACGATCAGCACCTGGAAGGGCGGCTCCGGCGCGAGTTCGGCGGCGGCGGAAAGCAACAGCTCGATCCCTTTCGCCGCCTCGATGCGTCCGACGAAAAGGACCAGCTTCTCGCCGTTGAGGCTGAGAGAGCGGCGCGCCGTCTCGGTGTCCATCTGCCGGAACCGCAGCAGGTCGACGCCGCAGGGAATGACGCGGATGCGCCCGGGGTCGGCGCCGTAGCAGTCCTCGAGGGCGCGGCGCTCGTCGTCGCTGGCGCATATCAGGCCGTCCGCCCGCGCCGCAATCAAACGCTCCACCTCTATCCGACAGGGCGGCTCAGGCTCCGCCATGCCCAGCCGCCTCTTCACCTCCCCCAGCGTGTGCGCCATCGCGAGGAGGGGGACGCCCCAGCGCTCTCTCAACGAGAGGCCGACCCAGCCTGAGAGCCAGTAGTGGGCGTGAATCAGGTCGTACTGGAGCCCCTGCGAGACCTGGAAAGCAAGCACATCCCTCTCGAACTCGCCGAGATGACGACAGAGGTTCCGCTTGCCGCCGTCTTCAGGCGGGCCGCTGCGAATGTGAACCACGCGGACGTTAGGGTACGGGTGAAGGACATCGGGGCTGGACCTGTCGGCCCGGCGGGTAAAGATGTCGATGACGTACCCGCGGCGCCCCATTTCGCGGCTCAGCTCGCGCACGTACACGTTCATGCCGCCGGTCTCGCGGCAGCCGGGGGTCGCGAGCGGCGAAGTGTGGGCGCTTATAACCGCTACTCTTAAGGCGTTCATCTTCCCTAATGATAACCTCAAGGCCTCTCGATAAGGCAACGATAGACCTCTACGTCCTTGCCGCCCAGGTCGTACTTGTAGGGCTCAGCGCCGCGAAGGAAGTCGAAGTGCGCGCGTCCCTTCTCGATGGCGCTCCGGACAATGAGGGCCTTGGAGATGAGTCCGGCCGCCAGAGAAGCGAACGCGGGGTCATAACCGCTATTGTAGACGAGAAGCTCCTGCGCGTCCTCGAAGCACAGGGCAGCGGCAACGCGGCGGGCTTCCACCTCCAGCGCGTACAGCGCGACGAGTCCCTCGCCGGCAAGCGCCTCCGCCGCCCGGCGGAAGAAACGTTCCATCTGAGGGGTCATGAACCGCGCCTTGTCCGACTTCATTCTCATGAGCCGGAGGAAATCGTCCATCCCGGCGGCGACCTCGGCCGGGCGGCGGAACGCGACGAGGCGGGCGCCGGGCGCAACGCGCTCGAGCCGCCGCAGCTTGCGTCGCAGCTCATGACGGTGCTTCTTGTCCAGCAGCGCCAGGTAGCCCTCCCATGTCGCCGGCAGGTCCAGTTGCGGGCAGACCGCCTCTTTCTCCACCTCCACCCGAAAGCGAAGCCTGGCCGCGAGCGACGGGAGATGCTGGAGCGTGGGCGAGCCCGCCTTCAGTCCCCGAAAATCGATCTGCGACCAGTCCTCTTCGTACAGCGCGTACAGGAGAACGGAGAGGACCTTTTCCTCGTGGCCCGGCGCGAGCACGAAGTCCATGTAGTCGCAGATATCGGGATCGCCTATAAAGGAGAAGATATCGTTGGACTTGAAAAGAGGCGCCACGCCGAGGAGGGCAGCGTCGTCGCGCACGGTGAGGAAGTAGGCCTCGCCGCCTTCGCCGAACTCTTCCAGCCACAGCTCCTGCCAGGCCGGATGCTGGAACAGGCGGCCCGCCCGTCCGCCGCCGAGAAGCACCCGCCATTCCGCCCGCAACTCGTCGAGGCCCTGGCGGATGACCTCATAGCCCATGGGAATCACCTGCCGCGAACGAGCGCGAGGAACTCCGAGCGCGTAACAGCCCGCCTGCGGAAGGAGCCGCGGACGGCGGAGGTCACGACGCGGCCGCCCGGCTTCTTGACGCCGCGCATGGTCATGCAAAGGTGCTCCGCCTCAATAAGCACCGCAACGCCTTCCGGCTCAAGACACTCCTGAATGCACTCCGCCACCTGTGTCGTCAGGCGCTCCTGCACCTGCGGACGCTTCGCGAAGGCGTCGACCACGCGGGCCAGCTTGCTGATACCGACAACGTGGCCGGCAGGGATATACCCGATGTGGGCAACGCCGTAAAAGGGCAGCAAGTGGTGCTCGCACATGGAGTAGAAGGGGATGTCGCGCACGATCACCATCTCGTCGTGCGCTTCGTCAAGACCGTCCTTGAGGAGCTCTCGCGGGTCGCAGTGGAGACCGGCAAAGACTTCCCGGTACATGCGGGCAATGCGGTCCGGGGTGGCCCTGACGCCGGGCCGCTCAGGATCGTCGCCGATAGCCGCCAGGAGCTCCCTTATGGCGGCGGCTACCCGCTCCCCGTCGATACCCGATCTCGCAGCGACACCCGCGTTCGCAGTCTGGGATTCCATGCAACTGTCCTTTTCAAGTAAAGCGCGCCCGGCGGGCACGTTCTCTATTGATTGTACCAGCTAGCAACGCCGCCGGACAAGAAAAACCGCTTTGCCGGAGGCTGCCCTGCCAGCCCGACAAGACGCGCCCGCGCCTCCGCTTAGCGGGTCGGAAGACTTTCGCGGCCTGCGCCTTCAGACGAAGACGAAGCAGTCGAAGCTGATCTGGAGGGTCGAGACACTGCGCGGCGCGGCGCGAACGCCTCGGGGCCCCGCCGTCGGGCGCCTCGGGCGAGGGCGGGCAGCCGCGTTTGCTCTGCAATCGTGCCCCCTGAACGGGGATAGATTCAGGGTTGTGCGAAATGTCACAGATTGGTCAGAAGAACGTTGGAAAAAGGGCTTGCAATTTCTTGTCAGGAGGCATAAAATCGCGCCATAGCGACGGGCGACACCGGAAATGCTATTCCGAAGTTGCGCGCCGTCCTGGGCAACGCCGGTGGAGCCGAATACGCCGGCAAAGCCCACGCATTAATGGGGCGTGATCTCGCTCAGTTATTTGGAGGGGGGCCAGATCATGACGGAGTGGCGAACCTGCGAGCGGTGCAGGGAGCAGCCCGGCCGTTGGGTCGTGCTGCTGGGCGCGGGAGTGCCCAAGATGGTGTTCTGCGAGAGGTGCCTGCCCTATGAGTGGGGCGAGCGTTCGGAAGACTACGGACCTCTGCAAAACGCCGAGATCGACAAGTTCAACGAGTTGCAGCGTCAGAACGGACTCAGGGCGTAAGACAACGTTTGAGCTCGTCAAGGACAAGCAACGGCGAACGCCCCCGGACTCTGGGCCAGGGAAGTCAGGGACCTCTCTTTAGGGTCGAGGGAATCTGCTGCAAGGGAGAGTGTTGCCCGCGCCGCTAACGTTCCCAGCCGTCGCGACGAAGACCGCATGCCGCCCCGGCAGGCGGTTTTTGCATGCGCCGCAAACGCTCCAGGACGCAGAGGTCAGATCGCTGAGGCGATGACTTCCTCGACAGCCTTCAGATCGGCGGGGACCTTGTGCAACTCGGGCTGGATGCTGACGGCCGTCTCCGGGTCTTTTAGCCCGCTGCCCGTGATGACACAGACCACCGTCCTGTCTCTCAACGACAGGCCTTCGCGGGTCAATTTCAGCAGGCCGGCGACACAGGCGGCGGACGCCGGCTCGCCGAAGATGCCTTCTTCCCGCGCCAGCTTGTAGTACGCGTCCATTATCTCTTCGTCCGTCACCGACTCTATGACCCCCATCGATTCGTCGCGCGCGGCAACGGCGCCCTGCCAGCTTGCTGGGTTGCCGATGCGGATGGCGGTCGCGACCGTCTGGGGGTCATCGACGGGGTGGCCGAGGACGATGGGTGCGGCGCCGGCGGCTTGGAACCCCATCATGCGCGGGCGCCTCTGTGATTCACGGAGCCGGTAGTATTCGGTGAAGCCTTTCCAGTAGGCCGTGATGTTTCCGGCGTTGCCCACAGGGATAAACAGGTAATCGGGCGCGTCGCCCAGCGCGTCGACGATCTCGAAGGCGGCCGTCTTCTGGCCTTCTATGCGATAGGGGTTGAGAGAATTGACGAGTGCAATCGGGTGCTTCTCGGTGACGGCGCGGGCCAGCCGCAGGGCGGCGTCGAAGTTATCGTCGACGGCGATGATGGTGGCGCCGTGGGCAACCGCCTGCGCAAGCTTCCCCTGCGCAATCCGTCCGTAGGGAACGAGGACGAAGGCCTTGAGGCCGCAGTGGGCCGCGTATGCGGAGGCCGAGGCGCTCGTATTGCCGGTAGAAGCGCACATAACGGCCGTGTTTCCCTCTTCCACGGCCTTCGCGGTCGCGACTACCATCCCTCTATCTTTGAACGAGCCGGTGGGATTGCAGGACTCCAGCTTGAAGTAGAGGGCGCCGCATCCGGCCTCCTTTTCGATCCGCTGCGAGCGGACCATGGGGGTGGCTCCCTCGCCCATGTACACCAGGGGCGTGGCATCGGTCAGGGGAAGGTACCGCCGGTAGCGGCGAAGAACGCCGGGGCCGGCGGCCTGGCTGCCGCGGCTTCGAATACGCGGGAATTCGTCACTCTCCGAAAAGATTGAGGGCATACTGTTCCAACTCCTTTATCTCCCGCTCCAAGTCGTCAATCTGGCGGCGTTTCAACTGCTCCTGGCTCTGGGTGAGTCTTAGGAGATAATCGGCAAGTTGCTGGCGGTACTGGTCGAGCCGCTCGCTGAGGGCATCGAGGCGACCCTCATAGCCGTGATGCTTGCCTTCGATGGCGGAAACGAGCCGCTGCTGCTCTTCCACCTGCGCTCTCAGGCCGTCTATCGCCTCGTCGAGCTGCGACGTGCGGGCTTCCAGCCGCTGACGCTGCAGCCGCTGCAGCTCCAGCCCCTCCACGAGAGCGGTGAGGCTCTCCGCCTGTCTTTTCTGCTTGTCTAGTTCGGCTTCCACCCGCCGCGCGACTTCCGCCGCGAGGCGAACGCGCTCACTCTGGCTCTCGTTGGCCCGTACGGCGCCCTCCAGCCCGCTTTCCAGCTCGGCCAACCGCTGCTCCAGGCGATTGGCCGCCTCCGTAGCGCGGCCCGCCCTCGTCTTCAGCTCTTCGATCTCCTGCTCGAGGGTGTTGATCCGCAGCTCGGACTGGGCCGCTGCCTGCTGCTGACGCTGCACCGCGTCTTCGACGCCGGCCTGGCGCTCGAGCGAGGACGCCACCTGCCGCTCGATCAGCTCCACCGACCGCGCGACCTCTGCCCGTTCCTGGCGCGTCTTCTCGATGTCGGCCTGGTGCTGGCGCACCACCTCTTCCACCTGAGCGCGCGCCTTCTCTTGCTCCTCGCGAATTCTGGCGGCGGTTGCCCTCGCTTCGAGCATTCCTTCCTGCACGGAGGCAATAGTCGCGGTCTGGGCGGCAAGTGCGGAAAGGGTCTCGTCGAAGTGGCGCGCCCTGTCTGACAGCTCGGAGAACAGCGCCTGCAACTGCTCAACCTGCTGCTCAAGCCTCGTGAGCTGCGCCCTGACGTTGTGCGCCTCGTCCTGGAGCCATTTGACGGTATCGGGCGCGACCGGCGTCTCTTGCTTCTCGGGCATCCCCAGCAGCCTCAGCCTTCCACCCTTATAAAGCCGCCAACCTCGGTTACCACCTCTAGGGCCGCCGTCTTCTGCAAGGCGACCTGAACGGAACGCTCGCGCGCCTCGTGCGTGGTTATTACGATTTCCGCCGTCTGAGCGGCCTCGTCCGCCTCCTTCTGGATGACGGTCGCGATGGATATGTTGTTGCGCCCCAGCACGCTCGCGATCTGCGCGAGCACTCCCGGCCGGTCGGTCACCGTCATGCGAATGTAGTAGCGGGTGCGAAGCTCGTCCATTGGGCGGACGGACAGTCTTCTGCGCCGCAGCCGGCGTATCGGCTCGTGGCGACCGTTTACGAGGGCATGAGCGGCGTTGACGACATCGGCGACGACGGCGCCCGATGTTGGCAGCGAGCCTGCGCCGGGGCCCTGGAACATGGCGCGGCCGATGAGGTCGCCCTCCACCTGCACCGCGTTCAGCACGCCGTCGACCTTTGCGAGGGGTTCGCCCTCAGGCAGCAGGACAGGATGCACGCGAAGCTGCAGCCTCTCGTCTTCCCGCTTCGCGACGGCCAGCAGCTTGATCGCGTAGCCCATCTCCCCCGCGTAGCGGAAGTCTTTGGAAGTGAGGCGCGATATGCCTTCGCGGTAGATCTGATCGGGCGTGACGCGGACGTGGAAGGCAAGGCCGGCGAGGATGGCCAGCTTGTACGACGCGTCGATCCCTTCGATGTCGTTCGTCGGGTCGGCTTCGGCGTAGCCAAGCGACTGCGCGCGGGCGAGGGCGTCGGCGAAGTCGCGTCCTTCCCGGCTCATCTGCGTCAGAATGTAGTTGGTGGTGCCGTTTATGATTGCGGAGATCGCCGTAATATCGTTGGCAAGGAGGTCGCGCTTCAAGGGGGCGATTATGGGGATGCCGCCGCCGACGCTGCCTTCGTAGAAGATGTCGGCCCGCTTTGTTCTCGCCAGCGAGAGGAGGTCGACGCCGTGCTTGGCCATCACCTCCTTGTTGGCGGTGACGACGTAGCGTCCGGCCTCCAGCGACCGCACGATGTATTGATGGGCAGGCTCTTCGCCGCCCAGCAGTTCGATCACGATATCGAGGTCGGGGTCCGCCAGGAACGCCTCGGCATCGGCGGTCGTGATAGGCCCGAGTGAGAGGGCGCGCGCTTTCGAGGAGTCCTTCTCGAGTACGCGCGCGAGCGACAGGGGGGCGCCGATGCGCTGCGAAAGCATGTCCGCTTTCTCAGTCAGCACACGCGCAACGCCGCTGCCGATGACGCCGAGGCCCATTAACCCGATTTTGACCGGCCGCTCACGGTTGTACGCCACTTAGCCGCGCTCCTTCTTCGCTGGCGATCTGCAACAGATGCTGGATCTGCTCCGTCGTCAGGTAAGTGGTGACGGGGTGCTCTTGGCTGATTTCCGTGCGCCACTCGGCGTAGAGGCGGTCTTCCATCAGGGCGCGTTGATCGGGGGTGACCTCTCTCGCCGCCGCTTTCTCCAGCACCTGGTATATCTCGTATTTCCCGTTCACTTCGAGAGGCTTGCTTGTTTGGCCGGCTTCGAGAGCAAAGAGCACATTCTCGACTTCGGCCGCCACGCCGCCTCGCGCCACCCAGTCCATCTCGCCGCCCTTGTCCTTCGTCGAAGCGTCGAGCGAGAGCTCCGCGGCGAGGGCGGCAAAGTCCTCTCCCGCTCCCAGCCTTTCCAGGACCTTCTGCGCCTCCTCCTCCGTGCCGACTTGGATCACCCTGGCCCTCACCTGGTCGGCGGTTGCCGGCACCTGATCGCGGAAGTACTGTCTCAGCTTCTCATTGCGGAGCTTTGCCGCGATGGCTTCCCGGTACTCATCGGGCTTCAGGCCGCTATCCTGCACCTCTTTTCGATAGGCGGCGGCGAAGGCATCCTTGTCTTCCGCGGGTATGCGCAGTTGCTCCCGCACCTCGGCGTCTATTTCTTCTTCGGAGATCGAGATGCCGAGGGCAGGAGCGCCGATACGCTCCATCTCGGCGTCCAGCACCTGATCGACGGTGTTCTGGAGAGCGGTGTTTGCATCGTAACGCACGGGGTCGGTGGGGGACGCCGTACGGATGACGTAACGAAGATGCCGCTCCAGGTACGCCAGGGAGAACTCGCGCTCACCCGCTGCAAGGACGCGCTCATGCTTGGGCCTGATGTTCGCGTCGTAGTAGCCGTAGGCGCCGAGGCCGAGCACGGCGACGACGACGATAGCCATCATTGCGCCGAGGAAGAGCTGGACTCTTCGCTCCGTCTCCTGGCGACGCGCCGGGGTGGGACGCCGCGCCCGCAGGCGGCGCCTGTCCTGGCGCGAGGGCCTGCCGCCTATGGTAGGCCCGCGGCCGAAGATGCCCATTTCACCCGTCCCCTTCCGTATGCGATGAAGTGAGGGAGAACGTCATGCTCCCGCCCACAGCGAAGAATCAGCCTCGTGCGGTAGGGAAGCCTGAGATACGGATGTGTTCCGCGGTGTAGGGTAAGAGCGCCAGGTGGCGGGCATGCTTTAGGGCCGACGTCAGGCGGCGCTGATGCTTGGCGCAGGTGCCTGTCTTCCGCCGCGGCTCTATCTTACCTCTATCAGAAAGATAGCGGCGGAGCAGATCGACGTTCTTGTACGTGATGTCCTCGACTTTTTCCGCGCAGAAGAAGCAGACCTTCCGGCGGGAAACGTAGCGAGAACGCCTTCTCTCTACCCGCGCGGGCGCTTCTCCTTGCTCTGGGGCTGCTTCTGCGGCCGGAGCCTCCGGGCTTTCCTGCTCGCCGGCCGGTTCCTCGGTTGTCTCTTCCCGACTTTCGTTCACGTCGCTTTATTCACACCTCTCTCCGCAATGCGGTCACTTCCGTACCGTTGATAGTATACCTGCGTAGCCAGATTCGCTGAACCCCTAGTCGAAAGGCAGGTCGTCAGGCTCGGATATTTCGTGCGTCGTCTCCTCTTCGGGCAAGGGCATTCCCTGGGCGCGGTCGAGAAAGAGGACCGTGTTGGCGATGATCTCGGTGCGGAATCGCCGTTGCCCGTCCTGCCCCTCCCAGGAGCGAGTGCGCAGACGCCCTTCCACGTACGCGCGCCGTCCCTTTTGCAGGAACTGGCTGCATGTCTCGGCCAGACGGGCCCACGTGACTACGTTGAACCATTCGGTCTCCTCACGTCGTTCTCCCTCCGGCGATGTGAAAGTGCGGCTGGTAGCGATCCGAAAAGTGGTAACAGGGTTGCCGTTGGCTGTGTAGCGCATTTCGGGCTCTGTTCCGACGTTACCTATTATCATTACCTTGTTGAGCCCCGCCATTTCAAAAGCTCCTTTCGCCAACGCTTTCTACCACGAGAAGACCGCAGGCTTCTTTTGCCCGCGCCCTCTATTCGTCTGATCTGATGAGCAGATGGCGCAGCACCTCCTCAGATAGCCGGAGGCTGGACTCCAATTCGGCAGCCCGAGCGGGGTCCAACCGTATGTGGTTTATGACGTAGTCGCCTTCCGTCCGGCCTTTGATGGGGTATGCCAGCTTCCTCCTGCCCCAGCGATCGACCTCGACCACCTCTCCCCCGCGAACGCTGACAGACTGACCTATCTTGTCGAGCGCCGCGGCAAGCTGCTCTTCCTCGAGTTCGGGGTCGATAACGACAACTAATTCGTACTCACGCAACTAACCACCTCTTTTCTACAAATGGCAGGGATGGTTTCCGGACCAAATTACATATTCTCACAGGAGTGAGGGCGGCGAAATTATAGTCCCCGCAATTGGGCAAGTCAATGACGGCACGACACTGCCCGCGCCCGCTGGCGCTGGTGCGCCGGCCCTACTCCTCGGCAGACGCGGGGCCGCCTCATCGTTCAGAATCCCCGCTTTTTACCGATATTTTACAAGGTTGCTATAGGCGCTAAACACCTGCGCGAGATGATATAGGCGACCTCCTACCAAGGAAACCGCCTCCTACCTGATGCGGGGTTCTGAAGGCGGTGTTGGATTGGCGGAAGGCGGCTCGGCTCCCCCGGCCGTCTTCTGCTTTTCCTGACGATCGCGCGGCCTATCAGGACGCTGCCCCACCACCGTCGCAGACACGCCGCCGTCTAGCCGTAGAGCACGTCCGCGACGTCGGACAGCCCCAGTTCTTCCAGCTTGGCGCGGCTGGGACGGCACGTCTCCTGGTCCCAGTCGCAGGCCTCCAGGAACTCGCGCTGCAACGTCTCGGTATCGAGCGTGATGCCGGCGTGCGGCCCCGCTTCGAGGGGTGGGCTGCCGAATACGCGGCCGGGGACCGCCCGCTGCGCAGGGTTGTTCCCCTCTCGCACTTCGAAGGCCATCCGCAGGTTGCCGATGCGCTCGCCGGTCTGCCTCAGCTCTCCGAGCGTCATGTCCCAGCCCGTAGCGGCGTTTATCCAGTCCGGAATCTGCTCGTTCGGCCCGCAGAACGTGACGAACATGCAGAGCCCGGTGCTGTTGACGACGTGCATGTACTCGGCGGCCGCCTTGTGCAGCACGCCGCGGCCCGCGGCTTGCTCGCGCTCGCTCACGCGCTCGCCCACCTGCCAGGGCCCGCGCAGGCCGCCTTCCCACTGCGTGTGGCGCGCAGGAGTGGGGTCGAGCTTGTAGGTGGTGAAGTAGTCGGGCGTGAGCTTCGGGTCGTGCATCGGCAGCTCCTCGCCGCCGATCTCCATCGCGAACGGAGCCGACGCCGGGCCGATTCGCTGCGCCGCCACGCGGATGCCGTCCGCGAGCACGTCGCCGAACCCTTCCCGCTTGCCTATCTTGTCAAGCATGGCGATTATCCCGTCCGCGTTGCCCCAGCGGAGCTCGATGCCGTCGGTGTCCTCTTTCGTTATCAGGCCGTTTTCGTAGCACTCGATCGCGAAGGCGATGACGGCCCCCGCGGCTATCGTATCGAGGCCGTAAGCGTTGCAGAGGTGGTTGGCGTAGATCAGCGAGTCCATGTCGCCGTTGAGGCACAGGGCGCCGAAGCTGGTGGCCGTCTCGTACTCCGGGCGGTGCGTGTGACGCGGGTAAGGGAACTTCGGGTTGTCGGAGGCCTTGCTCTCGGCGCCGCAGGCCACGGGGCAGCGCCAGCAGGCGTACGTCCGGTCCATCTTGGCGACGAAGTTGGCGCCGCTAAGCTCGGCGCCCTGGGGGAAGTCGACGGAGCCAGCGCCGCCCCAGTTCTTCACGGGCGCATCGCCGGACATCGCCGAGCTGTTGGTGATGCCGGGCGTCCCCATGCTGTGAAAGAACCCGACGAGCGGCTGAATGAAGGCGTCGAGCGCGGCCTTGACCTTCGCCTGCGCTTCTCTGTCGCGCGAGAGTATGCCCGCGCGCGACGAGAGAACGGCGACCGCTTTCACCTTCTTGGCGCCC
Organism: Dehalococcoidia bacterium; assembly: GCA_030018455.1. Classification (NCBI taxonomy): domain Bacteria; kingdom Bacillati; phylum Chloroflexota; class Dehalococcoidia; species Dehalococcoidia bacterium. Next base: position 768 of record JASEFU010000005.1, on the reverse strand, counting down.
ATCACTGCCCCCAGGCCGCTGCGGGCGGCAACGCGGCCGTACTCGTTGCAGACGCCGGCCATGAGGGAGAGCTTCTCGCCCGCCTGCCCGATACAGGAGACGCTGGTCTTCTTCCCGTGCCGTTCTTTCAGTTTCGCCTCGGCGGTTATGGCGTCGAGGCCCCAGAGATCGGCGGCGTCGCGCAACTCAGCTTTATCGTCGTGAATGAAGAGATAGACCGGCCGCTGGGAGATGCCGCTGAAGAGGACGCCGTCCCAGCCGGCGTTCTTGAGCCAGGGGCCGAAATCGCCGCCGGAGTTGGCGTCGCCCCAGCCGCCGGTCTTCGGCGACTTGCCGACGACCTGGTAGCGGTTGCCGAAGAAGGGGGTGCCGGTGAGGAGACCGGGCATCAGTCCGAGCACGTTGTCGGGGCCGAGAGGATCGGCGCCTTTTGGGATGCGATCGAAGAGGAGGCGCGCACCGAGCCCGTAGCCCCCGAGGTATGTACGGTAGGCCGGAGGCGCAAGGGCTTCCGGCTCGACGCGCTCCTGCGTGAGGTCCACGTTCAGTATCTTGCCGTTAAAGCACACCTCTCCAGAAGCCACGCTTCACCTCCGCTTGGGAAAACCTGAATCACGTACCGATCCCGACTTCGACAATTATATTTGAGCGGGTAACGCCAATCAAACGCACCTTCCCGGCCTTCGCCGATGTGGTATCATCGGATGCGCTGTCTGTGCTCGTTCAGAAACATTGGTGACACCTAGAATGGTGTCACTATGCGATTCA